>JAITQP010000270.1 GCA_031288885.1 Prevotellaceae bacterium
GGGGAGAGTTTTTTGAGAAGAATTTTAGAGTAACAAAAAATGTTGAACACCGTAGAAGAAGCCGTAGAAGACATCCGTAGCGGAAAATTTGTGATTGTGGTGGATGACGAAGACCGCGAAAACGAGGGCGACCTCATTGCCGCGGCGGAGTTCATTACGCCCGACAAGGTGAACTTTATGCTCAACGAGGGGCGCGGGGTGATCTGCGTTCCCATCACGGAGGAGCGCTGCCGCGCGCTGGAGCTCGACATGCAGGTGGCGCGCAACACCTCGACGCACGAAACGCCGTTCACGGTAACGGTCGATTTGCTGGGGCACGGCTGCACCACCGGCGTATCGACGCACGACCGCGCCGCCACCATTCGCGCCTTAGCCAACCCCGCCATGAAGCCGGAGGACTTTGGCCGCCCGGGGCACATCAACCCGCTGCGGGCGCGGGACAGGGGCGTGCTGCGGCGGGCGGGGCACACCGAGGCCGCCATCGACCTTGCGCGCATGGCGGGGCTGCAACCGGTGGGCGCGCTCATAGAGGTGATGAACCCCGACGGATCCATGGCGCGGCTACCACAGCTGGAAAAAGTTGCCCAAAAGTTCGACCTGAAAATAATCTCCATCAGCGACATGATCGCCTACCGCCTCAAAACCGACAGCATTGTGGAGCGCGGCGACCGCGTTAGCCTCCCCACCGAGTGGGGCAGCTTTGACCTCATCGTGTTCCGCCAAAAGTCAAACGGCATGGAGCACATGGCGCTGGTAAAGGGCGCGTGGGAGCGCGACGAGCCGGTGCTTGTCCGCGTGCACTCCTCGTGCGCCACCGGCGACATCCTCGGCTCGTGCCGCTGCGACTGCGGGGCGCAGCTCCACGAGGCGATGCGCATGGTGGAGCGGGAAGGGCGCGGCGTAATTATCTACCTCAATCAGGAGGGGCGCGGCATTGGGCTGTTCAACAAAATCCACGCCTACAAGCTTCAGGAGCAGGGGTTAGACACGGTGGAGGCCAACCTCGCCTTGGGCTTTGCCGCCGACGAGCGCGACTACGGCGTGGGCGCAAGCATGCTCCACGCCTTGGGCGTGCGCAAAATGAAGCTGATGTCCAACAACCCCCTCAAGCGCAAGGGGCTGGAGGGCTACGACATAAAAGTCGTGGAAACGGTGCCTATCGTCATAACGCCCAACGAGTACAACCGCCGCTACCTGCAAACAAAAGAGCAGAAAATGGGGCACACGCTGTTTTTGAATTAGAATTAAAAGAAATGTTGCTACCGATTTACCTGTACGGCGCCTCCGCCTTGCGCAAGCGGACGGAGGAAGTTACGCCGGATTACCCGCAGCTCCGCCAGCTGCTGTCCAACCTTTGGGAAACGCTCTACCACGCGGATGGCGTGGGCTTGGCAGCCCCGCAGGTGGGGGTGAATATCCGCCTCTTTGTGGTGGATGTGGACTGCCTTTCGGAGAAATTTCCCGATGGGAAAGGGTTTAAAAGGACGTTTATCAACGCCCGCATGGTGGAGGAGGAGGGCGAAGAGTGGGCGTACGAGGAGGGCTGCCTGAGCGTCCCCAAAATTCACGAAAACGTGAAGCGCCCCGCGCGCGTCCACCTGCGCTACTGCGACGAAAACTTCGTGGAGCACGACGAGTGGTTTGACGGCATCCGCGCCCGCGTCATTCAGCACGAGTACGACCACCTTGAGGGGCGGCTGTTCGTAGATAAGCTTCCCCCCATACGCAAGCAGCTGCTCAAGTCAAAGCTGCTAAAGGTAAGCAAGGGCGAGGTTTCCGCCGCCTACCGAACAAAAATGAGTTAGGGGTAAGAGAAGCTCTTCCGTTAATTAACATTCTAAATCTGTCTCCCCACAATTTTTTATCAACTTTGATATAATGCTTATTTTCAGCACGATATAAAGAAAATCGTTCGGGTTTTGGTGTTTAATGCATCGTTAAAATGATTTTTTTACTTTTGAGGAGCGTATCATGAGCATAATTTTTCTTACATTTGCAGCACCTAACCTTTAACATCGCTATACCTAAAAACCGTAAGAAATGTGTGAATTCTTACTTAACCCTATGTTACCTGCCACAAGCAGCATGCGCCCGCAAAGCTGCGCGGGAGGTGTTGACATAGTAAGGGCACACACACACACACACACACACACACACACACACACACACACACACACACACACACACACACACATGATGGCGAGCCCGCAAGTTACGTAAAATTTAGTTGTCTTGCAATAGCTTGGAGTTTTTATTTTGGAGTGAATGGTCAAATGCTTTGTCCATTCGCTTTTTTTATGCCTGCAGGCGTAGCATTGCCTCCGCATATACGCAGCAGTGTTGCACCGTTCCCGCCACTATCTTCCCGCACAAACATCCGCATTCCTAACGCTATGGCAGCTCGCAGGAGCGCTCTCCTGTTGCCTGCTATTTTTTTCAATCCTTTTTTTATTTACCCAAAAACATTTTATTATGAACAAAAAGTTACTCGATCAAAATCGGGCAGGGCAGCTTACATCCTCCCCTGCTCCGGCGGTCAACGGTAGGCGTGGGCGCATGAGGCGTTTGCTGCTGCCGTGGCTGCTATGCGCCCTGCTACCGCTGTCGCTGGGCGCGCAAAACCTCAACGTTTCCGGAACGGTGCTCGACGGCAAGAGCGAGCCTGTGGTGGGGGCGAGCGTTGTGGTCAAAGGCTCCACCGTGGGCGTTACCACCGACGCAAGCGGCGGCTACACCATCAGCGCACCCGCCGACGCAACGCTGGTGTTCTCCTTTCTTGGCCTGACCACGCGGGAGGAGCCGGTTAACGGGCGCGGGCGCGTGGACGTTACGCTGGCCGAAGGCGACCAAGCTATTGATGAGGTGATTGTGGTGGCGTTTGGCGTCACAAAGCGGGAGGCGTTTACAGGGTCAGTAGGCGTTGTTAGCTCAAACAGCATTAAGCTGAGCCAGCAACCCAACCCCATCCAAATGCTTGCAGGGCAGGTTGCCGGCGTGCAGCTGTCGAACACTACAAACCAGTTTGGAGCTTCGCCCTCCATCCTTATTCGCGGTTTTGGCTCTATTTCGTCGGGTAACGACCCTCTTTACGTTGTTGACGGTATGCCCTACGATGGGAACCTGAACAACCTGAACCCCGCAGACATTGAGTCGATGACTGTGCTGAAGGACGCCGCCTCCAACGCGCTGTACGGGGCGCGCGGCGCAAACGGCGTGGTAATGATTACGACTAAGAAAGCGCAAAGCGGAAGCTCAACCATTACGTTCGACGCAAAAGTGGGGGTCAACTCGGTGGCGCTGAAAACGTATGACTACATCAAAGATCCGGCGGTATGGTACGAAACGGTTTACAAATCGCTCTACAACCAGCAAATATCGCTTCCGGAAAACCCCAAAACACCGGCGGGGGCGCACGAGTATGCCAACGGGGTGGTGTCGGGGAGCACCAACAACTATTTGGTCTATACGGTACCGGAGGGTCAAGATTTCATTGGCGTTGACGGCAAGATTAACCCCGCCGCTACGCTGGGCAGGCTGGTGTCCGTTGATGGACAGGACTACTGGATAGCGCCCGAAGACTGGCTTGAAGAGGGCACCAAAACGGGCGTCCGGCAGGAGTATAACCTTAACATTTCGGGTGGCGATACAAAGTTCAGCTACATGGCGTCGATGGGCTACCTGAAAAACGAAGGTATCACCACAGGGTCGTCGATGGATCGCATTAGCGCCCGCCTGAAAAGCGAGTACCAAGCCAAAAAGTGGCTGCGCACCGGCGGCAACATGAGCTACACCAATAACGTATATAATAAGGTGAGCGAGGGCACGCTTGGCTCTACCGGAAACATCTGGAGCATGGTTGCGGCTATGGGCCCCATTTATCCGGTTTACATCCGCGACGGGAACAAAAATATCATGCGGGACGAGTACGGCGAAATTATGTACGACTTCGGAAATACCATTACGGGGCTGAACCGTCCGTCGTTTGCCGGCTCCAACCCCATCTTCCACAACAAGTATAACAAAAATCATACTTCGGAAAACGCCTTTTCCGGCACCGGCTTTGCGGACGTTAACATTTTTCAGGACTTGAAGATTACCATCAACGGAGGCGTTAGCAACAACGAGTACCGCTATACCTCCGTAACCGACCCCTACGCCGAGCTGTACGGCACGACCAAGAACGGAGGATACGTTTACAAGTCGCACAGCCGCCAGCTGGCGTACAACCTCCAGCAGCTTGCGAACTACACCAAGGAAGTTGGCAGCCATAGCCTGAACCTCATGGCGGGACACGAGTACTACCGCTACACCTACGGTACGCTGTCGGGCGTGAAAACCAAAATGTTTTCGTCGGGCAACACCGAGCTTGACGGGGCTATCATCGACGGAGGGCAAGCCTCGTCGTACACCAGCGTGTACAACAACGAGGGCTACTTCTTCCGTGCGCTGTACGACTACGCCGACAAGCTGTTCTTCTCCGGCTCGTTCCGCAGGGACGCCTCCTCGCGCTTTGCCGTGGAGAACCGCTGGGGCAACTTCTGGAGCCTTGGCGGCGCATGGGTGGTGAGCAAGGAAAGCTGGTTTGAGGCGCCCCTCCTCGACATGCTGAAGGTGAAAGCCAGCGTTGGCTCGCAAGGAAACGACAACATCGGGAGCTACCGCTACTCCGACCAGTACAACATTACGAACTCGGGCGGGGAAGTCTCCCTTGTGTTTAGCGAAAAAGGCAAAAAGAATATTACGTGGGAAACCAACACAAACTTCAACGCCGGCGTTGACTTTAGCCTCCTCCACGGCCGCCTGAGCGGAACGTTCGACTTCTTCTACCGCCTGACCAGCGACATGCTGTTTGAGTTCTACGTGGCGCCCTCCAACGGCTACGCCTCCTACTTCGACAACATTGGAGACATGCGCAACCGTGGGGTTGAGCTGGACTTGCGGGGAGACGTCATACGGACGAAAGACCTCGTGTGGAGCATGAACCTAAACGTTACGCACGTATCGAACAAGGTGCTTTCGCTGCCCGCCGAGCGAAAAACGCTTGAGGTGGAAGGCTACGAGGGCTACACGTGGGACGACACGCGGTTTACCGTTGCCGGAAACTACACCTCCTTTATCGGGGAGGGGCTTCCGCTGTACAACTTCTACGCCCGCAAGTACGCCGGCGTGAACGAGGAGGGCGTTTCGACGTGGTACAAAGATATTCTTGATGACGACGGCAACGTTACGGGTCAGGAAACCACCACCACCTTCGCCGAGGGAACGCACTACCTGTGCGGCACGGCGATGCCCAAGGTGTACGGCGGCTTTGGAACAGCGCTACAGTGGAAAGGATTTGACGTGTCGCTCAACTTCAACTACCAGCTTGGCGGGCTGGTGTACGACTACGGCTACGCCTCCGTCATGGCGTCGCCCAGCGCCACCTTTGGCGGCAACATACATAAGGATTTGCTGAACGCATGGAGCGCCGAGAACACCTCGTCCGACATTCCACGCCTCAACGCCGGAGACGCCAACCAAAACGGATTGTCGGACAGGTTTCTCACCTCGGCGAGCTTCCTCAACCTGCAAAACGTCAACGTGGGCTACACGCTGCCCGAACGCCTCACCAAGCCCCTTGGCGTTGCGTCGCTACGGGTGTACGCCTCCGTAGAAAATGCATGGTACGTTTCGGCGCGGCAAGGTCTTGACCCGCGCTACTCCTTCACCGGAGCAACCAACAATCAAACATACTCGCCCATTCGCACCGTTTCCGGCGGGTTAACCATTCAATTCTAATTAACCATTAAAAAAATAGAAGCAATGAAAAAGATAATTTACACACTGTGTATTTGCTGTACGCTTGGACTGTCAAGCTGTATAGAGGAGACGTTCCCGACCAGCTTCGCCATCGAATCGCAGGTGGCAGCGTCGCCAACAGCCTTAGCGGCGCTGGTGAACTCCATCCCCAACATGATGGTAGGGCGCACCTACCCGGGGCTGAACGAAAGCGAATACTTCGGATACCCCGCGATGTGCGTTGCGCTGGAGGAAATGACGCAAGACGTGATAAATGCAGGATACGTTGGCTTCAACACCCTGTCCACCTACGCCCGCATGCAAAACCCCACGCACCAGCGGCAAAACTACCCGTGGTACACGCACTACGCCTACATCAAAAATACCAACGACGTGATTAAGCTCATAGACAAGGATACGCAGGACAAAACGGAGCAGGCATACCTTGGCGTTGCCTACGCATTCCGCGCATTCTACTACCTGAACTTAGTGCGCATGTTTGAGTATAAATATACGGAGCTGTGCCGGCCGGAAAGCGACGCCATCTACGGGCTGGGCGTGCCGATAGTAACGGAAGAAACAACCGAAGAGCAGGCAAAGAGCAACCCCCGCGCCACGGTGGAGGCAAACTACGAGCTGATTTTCTCCGATTTGGCGAAAGCCGAAAAGTACCTGACGGGCTACACCCCCGATAGCAAAGCTTTCCCCTCGCTGGCCTGCGTTTACGGGCTCTACGCGCGCGCCTACCTCGAAAGGGGGACTGCCGGCGTGAGCGGCGCCTACGCAAAAGCGGCAGAGTTTGCGCGGAGGGCAATTACCGAAAGCGGCTGCACGCCGCTGACGCAAGACCAGTGGGAAGACCCCGTTAACGGGTTTAACAACGCCACCTCGCAGAACTCGTGGATGTGGGGCGTTTGCATTACCTCCGATAACATTGACCTCATAGGAAGCGATTTCTATGGCTTGATGATGGCCGAGCAAACGTGGACGGTTTACGGATGGCGAGTGGGCAGGAGCGCCTCTCGGAAGTTCTACGAAGCTATCCCCTACAGCGATTTCCGCAAGTACTCATGGCTGGATCCCGAATTCTACGGCGTCAACGATAATCCTCCCAGCGACCTCTGCCATGGACATGAGTACAAGCTGGCCATGCCGGCGGCAACGTTGAGGGGAAACATCACCAAAAGTAGCGGATTTACCGGTTTTCCGTGGATATACAACCCCATTAAATTCCGCCCTGCCGAAGGCAGCTACTCTGATAAGACCACCGGCTCTGCTATGGACTTCCCAATGATGCGCGTGGAGGAGATGTACCTCATAGAAGCGGAGGCCACCGCCTACACCGACCAGAGCACGGCAGCGAGGCTGCTGAATGAATTCATGGCGTACCGCATCACCGACGGCTCCTACGACTGTGCGCCCAAAAACACATCGGTGCAGGCGCTGGTGGATGAAATCATTTTCCAGAAGCGGGTGGAGCTTTGGGGCGAAGGTCTCAACTACTACGACGCCAAGCGTCTTCAGCTGGGCATGCACCGCGGATACAAGGGCGTCAACGCTTCGCAGTACTACGTTACGTTTGACATTGATGGCATCTTCCCGCTTTGGAATTGCCGTATCCCAGAATCGGAAAAGCAGGGCAACCCGGCAATAATCCTCAACCCTACGCCGCTTACCGCGGCAACGCTCAACGTATACTGGGCAAAAAACAATACTACGCTGACGCAATACTATGGGTGCGATTTGAGCAACCCAGACGGAGAGTAGCTACGTGTTTTCCATCCTCGTGAGGTAAGTACAAAAAAGAGAACTTTCGGAAACCTTGCTCCGAAAGTTCTCTTTTTTTGCGCATAAAGCCCATCTCGAACGGCTACACAATCTTTCCGTCACTCTTAACCGTAACGGTGTTGGCGCCTCTCATAATAATTTTGTCTTGACGCAGAAAATCTTGTCGCTCCCTTTGGCTGATTATGTTACTATGGAAGTCAACTTTTCTGCGAGGAAAAGATATTACCGCGTGAACTCTTTTATCAGGCTCAAGCAGGTTGCGGTCGCGAAATAATTTGACCGTCTTAACAATTTGCGCTTTGGCAGAGGCAAAGTAGCTGGAAATATTTTTAGGTTTGCAATCTTTCAGCTCCACAAACAGCACCCATGTATTGGGGGTTGAATTTGTTGGGTATAATACGCATTCGCAGTGTTCTATTTCCCTGTTTTGGTCGTCCATGAGGCATTGTTCGCCAAAAATGGAGGTGGTAATATTCAAGCGCGCCTCATTCTTCAGCGTGAGCACATCCATATCTTCAGGCTTGGTATTGCACACTTCAACCTTTCTTTTGGATTGGGTTCTTTCGGTGTAATCCATCACGTATATTTCGCCATCGGAATACACCACATGCTTAATTTTACCGGCGGGCAGGGCAGCGTCTAAATTACTTCTCATCGTAGTAGCTTAACATGTGATAATATTCATCCATCAGCGCTGTCATGTTCAGGTCAAAATAGTTTTCGGAGATAATGCCGTCCTCATCTTGTATAGAGCGTATTTTCCCATCTTCAATCTCCCAAATGGAAATCAGCTTTGGGTTTACCCATGCATTTTTGCTGATAAATGCCTGCCGCTCCTGCTCCGGTATATTGTCCTTTACCAAGTAGCCCATCATGCAGCTGTTGAGGGCGTAGAGAATGTAGGGGCTATGCGTTGTAATGGTCAGGCGGTGGTTGCGCTCAGCGTCGTTGCACAGCTGCAGCATGTAGTAAACAAGCTCCCGCTGGGTGTCGGGAAAAAGATTCTGCTCCGGCTCCTCTACAATGATTTGAGAGTAGCGGTAGCTTTTGGCGTTAATTACATCACGTAGTATGGAGTAATCTACATGCTGATTTTTTTTCTTGTCTTCCTCAACTAAATTATTCAATTTTCTTACTAATTCATCCCGCTCTTTTACGGACATCGGACGGCGTTCTTTGTATATTCCCTGCGTTACGTAGTCGAACATGGTAACCAAGGGCACCACAGACTGCAAGCCACTTGATGCTGTTTGCAAAGCTATATCGCCGCCGCCCCGCAAATGCAATACATCAACATCTTGGTCTGTAGCATAATATTCTACTCCCAAATTTAGAATGTTTAATTTGTTGCTCTCCGGATATTTTCGCTTTGCGTCATACCAGCCTATCACAAAATCCTGAATGTTATCCCTGTCCCGAAGATACTCCTGCAGGTTGTATATGGCAGCTACAAAGTTTCGTTCGGCCGGAATATAAATTACCTTGCTGTTGTTATCTATTGGGTCGGCGTATTTCGTTCCGAATTTAATCTTAACAGAACCAAAAGAGGCATCTTGATACCACGATACAGCTCCATCCAACGTCATTGGGCAACAATCGTTATAGCAAAATTCAATAAAATCGCCGATGAAATAAATTTGAGTGTAACGGTTAAAACATCCCTGTAGGCGATGGTAGGTTTTCATTTCATGGATATAATCATACGCCTTTACTTCATCTGGCTTAGGACGCCCGTCCCTCGAACATTTTTTATCCAGCCATGTGCAAAAGCTGATTACTTTGGCAATGGTGCTTTTTCCGCTGCTTTGAGGCCCCATAATGACGTTGATTTTATTTAAATCTAAGGCGACGTCCCTAATTGGGCCAAGGTTTTTGATAACAATCTTACTCATCTTAATTTGATTGACGTGATATAGCTATAGCGTTGTGGCTGCCTTAAAAGTGGAGGCACGATTAATCGCGCCCCCGCTCATTTTTCATCCGTCACTCCTTCGGGTATCCCACCGTTTGGGAGAGGGTTATGGCGTAGCCGGACTTCAGGCCTATGGCCTTGGCGAGGTCTTCCCTGTCCACAAAGCCGCGCACGACGGTTGCCAGCCCCTCCGAGGCGCAGTACAGGTAAACATTCTGCGAAATAAAGCCGCAGTCGGCGTAGGCCATTTTTTCGTCCCCCATTTTGCCGGTGTTGTAAACGTAAACGAGGTTGAGCGGGGCTACGCCCACAAAGCCCTGCTTTCCGGTTTTGGAGCGGAGGTCTTCCTTTTTTACCAGCTCCAGCGCGTTGTCCTTAGCGTTGTAGAGGTATAGCCCCGTTTGCAGCGCTACGTAGATTTCAAACTCCTGCCGGTTGTTGGCGGAGGGGGCGGTGCGCATGCCGTCGCGGTTAAAGCCGTAGGCTGCCCACAGCAGGTTGGAGAGGGTTTGCTCGCTGAGGGCTCTGTCGCTGAACGCGCGCGCGCTTTGGCGCTGCGACAGGGCCTCCATGAGGGGTTTTCCCCCGCTCTTTTGCGGCGCCGGAAGCGCAATGTTCTGTGCAAATGCGGTGGCTGAAACCATCAGCGCTACCGCGCATAAAGCTACTGTTTTCATCATTTTTTGGTTTTTTTGGTTTTTTGTTATTTAGTTTTAATTAGCCAATGTTTGAATTTTGGCGTAGTGTAAGTGCCCACTTGCTGCTGCTCGGCGAATATCAGGAACGCCTCCAGCTCCGGACGCCCGCTCAGCCAAGCCTTTGCGCTGTCCACGCCCATCACCATGAGGGCGGTGGCGTATGCGTCGGCGAGGGCGCAGGTGGGGGCTACAACGGTGGCGCTGAGCAGGCTGTTGCGCGCCGGTTGCCCCGTGGCGGGGTTGATGGTGTGCGGTATTTTTCCGTGGCGGCTCACGTAAAAGCGGCGGTAGTTGCCCGACGTAGCCACTGCGCAGCCGCTGATGGCTATTTTGGCTGCCACGTCTGCGCCCGGGGTAAAGTTGCCTTCCCGAGGCATGTCGATACCCACCGTCCACTTGCTGCCGCTTGGCTTTACGCCGCCGCAGCGAACTTCGCCGCCAACCTCGACCATATAGCCGGTAATGCTTCTGCCCTCGATGAAGCGCGCCACCACGTCCACCGCGTAGCCTTTTGCCACGGCGTTGGCGTTGAGCTGGGCGCGCGGGTCAGCCTTCACGAGGCGGTTGTTGACCACGGCAAACTTGTCCATGCCGCAAAACTGCATCACGCTGTCCACCTGCCGCTGCGTGGGGGGCGTGGTATGCTTCTTTGCCCCAAACCCCCATGCGGCAAACAGCGGCGATGCGCCGGCGTCGAACGCGCCGCCGGTTTGCCGGCTCGCCTGCCGCGCTACCTCAAAGCACTCCACGAAGTACTCATCCAGCGCCACGTCCTCGTTGCGGTTTGCCTTGGAGATGACGGAGGTTTCGTCGTAGATGGAGAGCGATTTCTCCACGCGCTGCAGGAGCTGCTCCACCTCGCTTTGCCGGATGGTATCCGCGCCGCAGTAGGCAACGGCGTAGGTAGTGCCCAGCGCAACCCCCGAAAATCGGCGCACGCCGGTTGCATCCGCGCTGCAGCCCGCCGCCGCAAGCGCAACCCCAAGCAAAAAAAATAGCAACTTTCCCAACAGCGATTAATGATTAGTGATTAAGCAGCTCAAAGGTAGCAATTTTTTTAGTGATTGTGCTTTGCTCGGTATGATTTTGCGAATTGGCGTCGTTGAGTTTTTATTCCCCGTAGGGGAATAATATCAATAGAAAAATGCAAGCATCCCGTGTCCCCGCTTCCCCGTAGGGGATTAATCAAATTAAAGCCCTACGGGCTAATGGTGATATGACGGGATGACGTTTTTTCTATTGATATTATTGTCCTACGGACAACCGGAGCATAGCGGAGTTCGGCGGAGCCAATTTGCAAAATCACATCAAGCACAGCATGGTATTTTTTTTGAACATTAAAAGCGTGCATTTCAGCCGATTATTCCCTCCAAATCTACCTCCAGCCCGCCAAAGATGTGTATGGGGATTTTTCCGGCTTCATACGCTGTGCCTGCGTCGTATTTCCCGTCGGGCTGAAGCAGGAAAACCTGCACGCCCTCAGAGGGGACGACAACCCAATACTCGCGAACGCCGGAGGCTTCGTAGAGCGTGAACTTTTCGTTGAGGTCATACTTGCCGGTGGAGAGCGATTGCACCTCCGCAATGAAATCCGGCGCGCCAAGGCAGCCGCGACGGTCGATTTTGGAGAGGTCGCACACAATGCAGAGGTCGGGCTGCACAACGGTGTCAATCTTGTCGTCCTCCTTTTCGCCGTT
>JAITQP010000286.1 GCA_031288885.1 Prevotellaceae bacterium
ACATTCCTAACGGAATGTGAGGGCAAGCACGGCAAATTACCGAATTTGAGCCGGATTTTTACGCTGCAGCAAAGTCACCCTCAGCCTTCAATTTCCTTGAAGTAGCGGTAGGTGTTTACCGTGAGCTCGCCGGCGGCGGCGTCATCGCAGATGATCATTCCGCGGGGGTGAATTTGGAGGGCGCTGATAGTCCACTTTTGGCAGTACGCGCCCTCCACGCCGTGCTTCACGGCCAGCGCCTTGCTGCTTCCGGTGGCGAGGATGAGCACCTCGCGCGCCGCCAGAATGGTGCCTATGCCCACCGTCAGCGCGCTGCGCGGAACGGCGTTGACGTCGTTGCCAAAGAAGCGCGAGTTGGCCTCCAGCGTGTCGCAGGTGAGCGTTTTGATGCGCGTAAGCGAGGTGAGCGACGAGAACGGCTCGTTGAACGCAATGTGCCCATCGTTGCCCACGCCGCCCAAAAACAGGTCAATGCCGCCGTAGGTGGAGATTTTTGCCTCGTAGCTCCGGCACTCCTCCTCCAAGTCGTTGGCGTTGCCGTTGAGTATGTTCACGTTGGCGGGAGGGATGTCGATGTGCTTAAAAAAGTTGCCCCACATAAAGGAGTGGTAGCTCTGGGGGTGGTCTTGCGGAAGCCCCACGTACTCGTCCATGTTAAACGTCACCACGTTTTTGAAGGACACGTCGCCCTGCTTGTTGGCCTTTATCAGCTCCTTGTAGGTTTCCAGCGGGGTTGACCCCGTGGGAAGCCCCAGCACGAAGGGTTTTTCCGATTTTTTCCCGTGCTCGTTAATTCTTGCAGTAATATGTGCTGCCGCCCGCTGCGCAACATCCAGCGCATTTTTTTCTATAGCTAACCGCATGATAGTATGGTTTTCAGTATTATAATGTTCAACTATTCAGTAATTTTTCAAACGCTGCTTTCTCAGCTTATTTTCGCAAATTTCTCAGATTATCCTCACAAACACCTCAATGGCTTGGTACTCCGCCATTCCCAGCTTGTCGTACATGCGCGCCGTGTTTTGCGTTCTGTCTTCGGCGCGCTCCCAAAATTCGCGGGTATCGCTGCCCGGGAAGGGCACAATGTCCTTCTGCGAGAGGTGTCGGTAGATGGCGTGGCGTTTTTTCAGCATTTCCTCGGGGCTGAGCGGCACGGCCATGTCCACCATGCCCAGCTCCCACTCCTGCCACGCTCCGCGGTAGAGCCACATTTGCACGTCCTTTGCCCACGCTTCTTTCCCCACTACCTGCATAGCCGCCAGCACCGCCTCAATGCAAATGCGGTGGGTGCCGTGCGGGTCGGAGAGGTCGCCGGCGGCGTAGATTTGGTGGGGCTTCAGCTCGTTGAGCAGGCGCACCACAATGTCGACGTCCTCCTGCTGGAGCACACCCTTTTTTATGCCGCCCGTTTCGTAAAAGGGGAGGTTGAGGAAGTGCGCGTGGGTTTCCTCGTTCAGCCCAAACAGGCGCGAGGCGGCCTTAGCCTCTGCGCGCCGTATGGCGGCCTTTACGTCGCGCAGCTCGCGCGGCTCGGGCTCTCCGGCCTTTTTGTTGGCGATAAGCGCTTTTACGTGCTCAAACTTGTCGCAGAGCTGCAGCTCGCGGGCGGTGTCCATAATCTGTAGCACAACGTCGTCGTGCACCGCAACGTTGCCCGAAGTCTGGTAGGCCACGTGCACGTCGTGCCCCTGATCCACCAGCCGCAGGAACGTTCCGCCCATGGATATCACGTCGTCGTCGGGGTGGGGGGAGAAGATGAGCACGCGCTTGGGGAAGGGCTTGGAGGTTACCGGTCGCGTGGCGTCGTCGGCGTTGGGTTTTCCGCCGGGCCAGCCCGTGATGGTGTGCTGGAGGTCGTTGAATATGTCAATGTTTACCTTGTCGTAGGAGCCTACGCTTTCGAGCAGGGAGCCCAGCGAGTTTTCGATGTAGTCCTGATAGGTGAGCTTGAGGATGGGCTTGTTGACCACGCCGCACAGCCACACCACCGCCTTTCGGGCAAACTTTCGCGTCCACCTGCAGGGGCCAACCAGCCACGGCGTTTGCTCGCGGGTGAGCAGCCCTGCGGCGGTTTCGTCCACCACAATTTCGATGCTGGGGTGATTTTGCAGCAGCGACGCGGGGATTTGGTCTGTCACCTCGCCCTCCACCACCTTGCTCACAATCGACGCCTTGCTTTCGCTCCACGCCAGCAGGATAATTCGCTTGGCGCGCATGATGGTGCCCATGCCCATGGTGATGGCCAGCCGCGGGATGGCGTTGTAGTCGTGGAATAGGGGTTGCAGAGATTTGCGCGTAGCGTGGTTGAGCTGCACCAGCCGCGTGCGCGACTTGACGTAGGAGCCCGGCTCGTTGAAGCCTATTTGCCCCTGCTCGCCCATGCCCATGATCATCAGGTCGATTTTGCGGATGCCGTTCTCAAACTGCTTGCAGTACTCCGACACCGTGTCAATCGGCGTTGTTCCGTCAAAAATGTGAATGTTTTCGGGGCGGATGTTGATGTGGCTCAAAAAATCCTCGTGTATGCGGAAGTTGCGGCTTTGCTGCTCGGTGGCTTTGATGGGGTAGAGCTCATCCAAGCTGTACACCGCCACGTTTTCAAACGACACTTCGCCTTTCCGGTAGCGCTTCACCAGCTCCCTGTACAGGCCGATGGGGGTGCGTCCGGTGCTCAGCCCGAGCACAAAGGGATCCTCGCCCGCATCGGGGGCACCCTTGCAGCCGTGGCTGTTAATCATCTCTACAATGGCGTTGGAAACGTACTGTACGCCCTCGTATTCGCTTTCGTAAATGCAGGTGCGTATTTTTTCGTACCGCTGCAAGATGTCGCTTGGCGTTGCGTTGGCCACCAACCCGCCATCCTTCGGCAGCCTGTATCGTGTGTGCATGATGTTACTGAGTTAAAAGTTAGTACATAGAAGCGGAGCGGCATTCGCTACAAAGCCATGCGCGCTATTGCAGGCACAAATGTAAGTAAAAAAACATACAAAGCAAATGAAATGCGAAAAATAAATGCTCCGGCAGCCACGCTACCTGTGCTGGGGCAATGCGGATTACGTTGCTTCGGCTTCAAAAAATTTGTTTTTTTCCAGCACATACTCCACCATGAACGGCACGTTGCCAAACAGGGGGGCGTTATCGCCTATGGAGGACGTGATGATTTTGCAGCTGCTCAGGAGCTGCGGGAGCGCGTACCTGTTCAGGTGCTGCTGCAGGGGGTTGAGCAGGTACTGTCCGGCGGCCGTGAGCTCGCCGCCCAGAATAATCATCTCGGGGTTGAACAGGTGCAGCATGATGGTGATAATTCTGCTCAGGTGCTCCGACATCTGCGCAAACAGGTTAATGGTAAACCTGTCGCCGGCGTGGAGCGCCTGCAGAATGTGCTGCAGGGTGAGGTAGCTTCCGCTCGCCACGAGGTCGTTGAGCGCGGTGCTGGCGCCGCCGCGGATATTTTCCAGAATTTTGGAAACGATGGCCGCCTCAGAAATCTCCGTCTCCGGACAGCCTTTTTTGCCGCAGTGGCACAGCTTATTGTTATCCACAATAGGGATGTGCCCTATTTCCCCCGCCATGCCGTCAACGCCCATGTAGAGCTTTCCGTTGAGCACCATCCCCATGCCAATGCCGGTGCCGCCGAGGTAGAGGTATAGGAAGTTATCCACGCCCTTTCCGGCGCCCATGGTTTGCTCGGCAATCGTTATGGCGTCCATGTCGTGCTGCACCAGCACGGGGTAGGGGAACATTTTTGAGAAGATTTCGGCAACCGGACGGTTAACGTTGCCAAAGTAGTTGTAGTTAATGCCCGATTTTTTATCGGTCAGCCCGGGTATGGCAATGCTGATGCCCATAATCTGCCGCCGGTTAATCTTGCTGCTGTTGATAATTGCGCGGACGCTTCGCTGCAAGATTTTGAGCATTTCGTTGGGGGTGGTAATGCCTATTTTTACCGCTGTGATGGGGGTTATGAACTCATTATAGAGGTTTGCTATGGAAATGCGCATGGTAAACCGCTCAACGCACACCACCACGCAGTAGGCAAAGTTGGGGTTGAGCGCGTAGGTGTAGGCGCAGCGACCCCCGTTGGAGGCGGCTTTGCCGGTTATCAGCAGCATTTGCCGCTGTACAAGCTCCTCCACCACCTTGCCAAGCGTAGGGATGGTATAGTTGATGTGGTTGCGCAGCTGCGGAATGGTGAGCTGCCGTTGGTAGTACAAATGGCGAAGAATGTCATTCTTCAAAAGAGGTTGTTTTGGTTGTGGTTGCATACACAAAATGCTAAAAGTTGTTTTAAATACAGAATATTCCTGTTAGCTCAGCAGCCCGTTGTGCTCCCTGTGCTTTTGCGGGAAATATATTAGCGCTTTTTGCGGCAAAGATGCTGTGGGCTGCAGAAAGCGTGGTTAACGTTCAACTTCAATTCAGTAAAAGGTCTCCCCTCGCAAAGCCACATGGCGCAACCATGTGGAGCCTCAAAAAAAGAGGGGGTATTGCGTGCGCGTAATAATCTATTCTGTGTATGCGTGCGAGCCCGTACGCGCCGTGCACGTCATCTGTGCAGGTGCGGTACAAAACGGTTTTTACAATGTTTACGTTCATTTTTTGCTCGCGTAAAAACAGAGGCAAAAGTAATAAAAAATTTTTAACAAACAAAAAGTGATAAAGAATTAATACTTAACGTTTTTTGCAAGGTGCATGTCCGGCGTGCCGTATAAAAACGGCACGTCAACGCTAAAGCATGCTTCGCGCGGTTACAAGTTCGTAGGGCTGCCTCATTCCCGCCCGCATATTTTCCGGCAAACCCACGCAAAAAACAACCCAAACAGGGTTCAAAACCCTGTTTGGGTTAACAGCTACATCCTCTCACACGCGAGGACAGACGCCACAGGAAACGTTACTGTGCAGGCAAAACTACGCGGAAGCCTGTATAGCTGTTGGCGAGTGTGAAGCCGCGACTATGGCGAGAAGCAACACGAGGATAAAAGCCAGTGATGGCATCGCCATAGTTGCCGCCGCGAACTATACGGTTAGCGCCGTTATCAGGCCCTTTAGGGTTAACTGTACCATCCGTAAGCGTGTTCTTATAATAGTTAGCATCATACCAATCAGAACACCACTCTTCCACATTGCCGGACATATCGTAAATTCCCAGCCCATTCGGCTTCTTCTGACCTACAGGATGAGTGCGGCTGCTGGAATTACTCAAGCACCACCCAACTTCGCCAAGGTCGTTACTCCCGCTATACTTGTAGGCATCACATTGCCCAGCCTTACACCCGCGCGCTGCGTACTCCCACTCCGTGCTCGTCGGTAATCGATACTGCTTCCCTGTTAACGCATTCAGCCGCGGAAGAAAAGCCGTGTCGACTTCATTCCATTTCACAGTCTCAATCGGCAATTGGTCATCATCTTTCCAGTTCCCAGGGTTCGAAAGGGTAGGATGACCTTTCATAGCTGCTATCCACTGTGCCCGAGTTATTTCATATTTACCTATGCTAAAGCTGCTCACCGTCACCGTGCGCTGGGGGGTCTCACGGTTGTCGCCGTTGCAGGGAGCATCGGTACCACCGTTACACCCTACCTGAAACGTGCCCCCCGTCACAAACACCATTTCAATATCCAGCTCCGCAGGGTAAGCTCGCGTTGGAGTTGGCGTGCTACGCCTACGCTCAGGTCCGTTCAGCTGCTGCGCTAACGCCGAAGACACCCGCGGCAGCTCGCCGCTACCCACGCCGGTGCGAACGTAGTTGCCTCTGCTAAGCACCTTGCTGTCTTTGGCGTCAATAAGCTGCGCATAAAACATGTGGTCGCTACCTTTGACGTCATCCACCACCAAGCATATCGCCGATATGCCGTTGGCGCGTCCCCACGCGGCGAGCGCGCTTCGGTCTATGCTGCTACCGCCGCCGGAGGCGTACGTGACGCGCAGCTCGTCACGCTTGCCGCTAGTATTCACGGAGGTCAGCGCGTACTGCCCGCCGGAGGTGAGGTTGCTGCCCATCTGGGTGGCAAGCGCGTTACCCAGCGTGTTGTCCATGCCCACCACAAATACGGCCAGCGTGGGCTTATCGGCGCCCAGCGCGCCGATTGTCATCGTGTTTACTGCCCCAACGAGCAGCAAAGCACACAAATAAAGCTTGTAATTCTGTTTCATTTCTTTGTTTTTTGAATTAATAATTGATTTTGCTTACTCTTTTACAGGATTTTCAGCATTACCTCCTTTGGGTTTAGGCAAATAAAAAAGCGGACTTGCTTTATCCGCTTCTGAGGTCTGACACAACCTAACACTGAAGATAAGCAAGCCCGCATTTCTACGAGCGTTTACTCATTCAGTGTTTATTGAAAGTGTCAGTTCCAGAAGCCTGAATATAACGTTACGCTATTTTATTATGTCGTACTGTGCCTGTCGGCACATTTTTTGTCTTTATTCTACATAAAAATTTCGTTTAAAATTAATGGTGCAAATATACAATTATTATCTCAAATTATCCAAATTGGAGTGAAAAAATTTGGTAATTTGTTTTCCCTCTACTCTAAAGGCTTTTCGTGGGAAGTAATCCGCCCGTTGTTTTGAGAGGTTTCTGCTCCTCTGCCCGTTGGCGGTGGTTGGGCGCCACGTATAGGGACATAAAAAAAGCGTGAAACTCAACTGTTTCCCTATATCTGTGGTTTTTGCCGTAACCATCGTTTTGTAGGAATAAGTCAAGTTCACGCGCAAGCGTGAACATTGCAACCTATTCTTCACAAAACGATCTTCAAATCGGCAAATTTTCAGATATAGAAGAATAAAAGCTCAATGCTTCTTATGTATGTCTTAAAAGTATGCGCGCATTACTGCGCTGTATATGTCATAGGCACAATTTTTTTTTATATTTCCAGCTGCAAGTGTACAAATAATTATTTCAATTGTCCAAATCGGAGTAAAAAAATCAGAAGCGATGTTGTTGTAACGATACCTCTAAGGACGGAATATTTTACCGGACTTCATAAATTATTTAAAAATCTCATGAAAAAAATTGGTTGTTGGAAACTTTTCCATACCTTTGTCCGAAGTTTTGCTCGCCAGCATTTGTGGCGGCTGAACATAGTACATAGTAAAAGCAGGCAGCATATTGTCATCCCACCTGCACGCCGGAGGATTTTACCCCGCGTGCACTGTGTAGAGCGATGGGAGAGGGAGATTTGATGGGTATAATGGCGTAAGCTTGTAGGCGGGAAACCCGCACAATTTTTAATCATTAAATTCTCAACCAAAATGGTGCATACATATACACATATACTTACGCATACTTACGTACACCTAAGCACGCGCGCACGTGCATTTACACCTATCAACGAGCTGCGAAGCTCCGCGTGCACGTAATTTCCAAAGTTAACTTTCAAATTTCGGCTATTTCCGCAACATGCTGCTTGCATGGGGGCGTTTTTTTACCCCGACAGTAAGGATTACAGACCTTGCTATGGTAAAATTGCCTCCACTGTAAAGAGG
>JAITQP010000028.1 GCA_031288885.1 Prevotellaceae bacterium
ATACTGTACGCGCAGTGGATAATCGATACCTTTAAGGTTGCTCTCAACACGCAGGACGGCAGCAAGGTGGACACGCTAAAGGTAACCTACGGCGGCAAGGTAGCGCCGCCCAGCTACCAAAGGACGGGCTACACCCTCAAGGGCTGGTACACGAAAACTGACGACCGCTGGGACTTTGCGGCAAGCCTCGTAGCGCAGGACACGACGCTCTACGCGAAGTGGGATACGGTAAAGTACAGCATCACCTACCTGTTTTTGGGGGAAAGCGAGAAAAACCCCGCCAACCCCGACACGTTCACCATTGCGCACGACACAATTGTTCTGCAACCCGCCCTCCCGCGGGCGGGGCACACGTGGGTAGGCTGGTTTGCAAAGCCCGACTTTAGCGGCGGCAAGGTAGATACCATCCTGCAGGGCAAGGGCGATAAGATACTGTACGCGCAGTGGATAATCGACACCTTTAAGGTTGCTTTTAACACCAACGGCGGCAGCAACGTGGACACGCTAAAGGTAACCTACGGCGGCAAGGTAGCGCAACCCACCTCCCAGAGGTCGGGTTACACCCTCAAGGGCTGGTACACGGAGGCGGCGTGCACCACCGCGTGGAGCTTCGCAACAAACGAGGTAACGCAGAATATAACGCTATACGCGAAGTGGGATGCGGCAAAGTATGAGATTATCCTCCTTGGCAACGGCGGCTACGTTGGGTCAACCAGCTTAGACGACACCATTCAGGAGGTTACCTACCAAAGCGCAGTGGGCGCGCTGCCCGCCGCCCACCGCAAGGGCTACACCTTTGCGAAGTGGAACACCAAATCCAACGGCTCGGGAAAGACGTATGACAAAGATACCGTGTACGACATGACGCGCGACATTATACTTTACGCCGTTTGGAATCCTGTTACCTACAGTATTACCTACCATTTGAACGGCGGTACAAACGACAACCTCAACCCCGCCACGTACACCGTCAGCAGCGGCAACATCAACTTGCTACCTGCCACTAAAGACGACTACGAGTTTGATGGCTGGTACGATGCCGCAACAGACGGCAAAGAGGTTCTGTACATTGCGGCGGGGGATGCGGTGGACGTTACGCTCTACGCCCAGTGGAAAGAGGTCGCGCCCACGCCGCACGACACCTCTTCGCTAACATCGCTCACCATTTGCAGCGTGAACGGCACGCTTATGGAGTTTGACCGCAATACCATCACGAAAATGGGAGATACTATCCGCTACCGCCTCCCCTGTGACATGGATATTGACAGCATCATCAGCGTCAGCTACGCTACGCCGGAGGACGTAAACGCTGAAATTATCAATGAAACAACGGGCGTTAGTGAGAGCGGCGACACAGTTTGGGTTAGCACAGGCGACCGCGGAGATATACGGAGCTTCTCCATTAAGCTCTCTAACGAACCAAAGCCCTATACGGTGGTAATCGAAAAGCCTTACGAGCTCCTTGACCTCGTTACGGAGCACATGGGCAACCTCCGCGTAGTCAACAACAACCCCCTGTACAACGACGGGCACACGTTCAAATCCTGCATTTGGATGGATAAAAACGGGCTGATTAGTACGTACAACGGTAAGCTCTACTGTTTTGCCGGCTCTGAGCCCGATGCCGAATTCGATGACCCCATGTACGTTATCCTCACCACGGAAGAGGGTAGAGAAATCCGAACTTGCCCCGATGGCGGCGATAGTGAAGCGGGAGGTGGCGGAACCGCCGAAACCGAAAGCCTCGGCTCCCCGAACGCGTCGGCTTACCCCAACCCTGTAAGGGCGGGCAGCAAGATTTACCTCAAAGACGCTGTGCTCTTCGACAGCGAGGGCGAGGGCGAGCGCTACTCGACGTTCCGGCTGTTCAGCAGCCAAGGGCAGCAGGTTGCCGGCGGCAACGCCTCCGACATCGCCTCAGGCTTAACCATGCCCGACATCCCGGGCTCCTACTACCTCATTCTCGACGGGAGAGCGGGCAGGAGGACAATCTACATTGCCGTGGGGCAGTAAGTAGACTTTGGATTTCACGTTATCGCGGCAAAAACAACTTCAAACCCGCCCACATCCACACCATAGTGCATGTAGGGCGGGTTTGAAATCCGCCCCCTACGGGTTGCCTTACACCTAAACATTTAACAATTGAAAGCTAATAGTTAACAACTAATAACTAACAATTAACAGTAATAGATGAAGCAAACTTCTCTTCTTTTTTTGCCATTGTGTGGTTTTCTGCTGACGGGTGGCGCGGCAAGCGCGGAAACGGCTATCTTTTCCGAGAATTTTGAGAACGGCGTGGGAGCAACCCTTGAGGGCTGGACGATTTTAAACGGCACCCAAACCAACCGGTGGTACGTGGGGACAGCCGCACCATACGGCGCAGGAAAGGGCGCATACATTACCAACGACGGCGGTACCTACACCTACAACATCACCGCCACCAGCGTGGTGCACCTCTACCGCGAGGTAACCTTAAATACCAACACGGTGTACGTTCTCTCCTTTATGTGGAAGTGCTCGCAGGGAGGTTCCTACGATTACCTGCAGGTGTCCCTGCTGGATAAGAGCGCGACGCTTGCCGCCGGAGCGCAGCCAACAAGTGGACAGGGCTATCAGCAGGTGAGGCAGTACACCGGTAGCGCCAACGCCACATGGGAGAATGCGACGGTCATGCTGCCCACGGTTAGCACAGATGGCGTAAAGCGCCTAATATTCAGCTGGGTCAACGACAACTGCTGTGAAGGGCCAACGCCCATTGCCATAGACAACGTAAGCTTAGTGGAGGTTACGCGGCAGGGGGCGAAAACCGTGCACCTCACCACCGCCGGAACGCTGCAAAGCATGGACGTGATGGGCGCGGACAACCTCACGGTGACGGGCGTGATAGACGCGCGCGACGTGCAGTACATGCGCGACAAAATGTTTTACCTCACGTCGCTCGACCTGAGCGGCGCCACCATTGCCGCCTACACGGGCACGGAGGGGACGGTTGCCGGCAACGTTAGCTACCCCGCCAACGAAATGCCCGCCGGCTCGTTCAACGGACGAGCTCAGAAAACAGGCTTCATGACGCTAACGTCGGTAACGCTGCCGAGCAACCTGACCTCCATAGGCGCCCAAGCTTTCCGGTATAGCGGGCTGAGCGGCGCGCTCACCCTGCCCTCTTCGCTGACCTACATTGGCGACGAGAGCTTCTCCTACAACGCCGTTACCTCCGTGACCATTCCTGCGGGGGTAACGTACATCGGCACGTCTGCCTTTAATGAGTGCCGACAGCTGGAGGGCACGCTGAGCATCCCCTCGGCGGTGAAAGCTATTGGCGCCATGGCGTTCAGGTATGCAAAAATATCGAGCCTTACGTTTGCCGCCGGCGCGCAGGTGGGGGAGATAGGCAACGAAGCCTTTCGCGAGTGCACGAGCTTGGGCACGCTGACGCTTCCGGAGGGGGTGTGGCGCATCGGCGCCTTTGCCTTTTACGGCTGCACGGCGCTCACCGCCGTTACCCTTCCCTCCACAATGGTGACCATCGACGCTCAGGCTTTCCGCAGCTGCAGCAAGCTGGCGGGCGTTACCGTTAGCGCGCCGTCGCGGTTAGTAGCAATAGGCAACGAGGCGTTTATGGGCTGCTCCGCGCTTACCGCGCTGCCGCTGCCGGAGGGGCTGAGCGACATTGGCGAGCGGGCGTTTCAGGGTAGCGGGCTGGTGAACTTCCGCATACCGGTGGGGGTAACGGTCATACGGAAGCAAACCTTTAAGGAGTGCTACAGCCTGCGCACGCTGCGCATCCCCTCGCTGGTGGAAGCCATAGAGGAGTACGCCATGGAGCGGTGCCGCGCGCTGGATACCGTGGGGCACGGCGCGCTAACGCCGCAGGTCATCAACGGAAACGTTTTTAACGACCTCGGGAAAAGCTTAAGTACGATTACGCTGCTTTCGCCCCACAGCGCGGTGGACAAGTTTAAGGCTGCCAACGTTTGGAAAGAGTTTGACATTGTGGACTGCGGTCACCTGCTGAGCATACGGCTTGTTCCCAGCACGTCGGCGGTGGGGAGCATTACGCCCATGGGGAACCTGTACGACAACAACACGCCGGTGAACATTACGGGGACGGTGGCGTCGGGCTTCACCTTTGAGGGCTACACGAGCGGGGAGGTAACGCTGGGCACGAGCATCACGCTCCCGCCCTTCTACCTTACGAAGGATACCGTTATTGTGGCCACCTTTTCGAACCGGAAGACGGTTGCGGCAACGCCCTGCGCCCTGCAAGACGTTGCGGGGATAGCTACCGCGACGCACCTCACGGTGACGGGCAGCATAAACGCCTGCGACGTGAAGTTTATCCGCGACAACATACCTTTCCTCGCGGAGCTCGACCTGAGCGGCGCGGTTATTGTGGCGTACACGGGTACGGAGGGCACCGCCGGTAGCGGCAACATCAGCTACCCCGCCGACGAGCTGCCGGCGTACGCGCTCCAAAACAACCGTATGCTTTCGCTGCTCAAGCTGCCCAACAGCCTCGTCTCCATTGGCAGCTACGCCTTTCAGGGCTGCCGCTCGCTGCAATCCATTACTTTCCCAACGGAGCTGAAGACCATCAGCACCGGAGCGTTTAAGAGCTCGTCGCTAAAGAGCTTCACCCTTGCCTCGCCCTCGCAGCTGACGACTATTGGCAACGAGGCCTTTTACCTGAGCAAGCTGGAGGGCGCGCTGCCGCTTCCGGAGGGGCTGAACGCTATCGGCAACAGCGCCTTTACGGAAACAAAAATAACGTCGGTTACCTTCCCCGCGTCGCTAACGTCCTTGGGACAACACTCCTTTTTGCAGTGCTACGAGCTGGCGAGCGTAACCTTTCCTGTAGCTTCGCAGCTGCGGGAAATTAACCAGTACACCTTTTGCAGCTGTAGCAAGCTGCAATCCCTCACCCTTGCGGCGGGGCTGACGAAAATCGGCAACGACGCGTTTGCCGGCTGCGTTGCGCTGCCAGCCGTTACCATTCCCTCCACGGTGGTGAGCGTTGAGCAAAGCGCCTTTAAGAATTGCCATGTGCTTGCCGCCGCTACCTTTGCGTCGCCGCCGCAGCTGAGCACGATTGGCAACGAGGCGTTCCGGTACTGCCGCTCGCTCGCCGCCATTGAGCTGCCGGAAATGCTGAGCGCCATCGGCAACAACGCCTTTGAGGAGTGCAGCTCGCTGGTGGCGGTGGAGGTGCCCACGGGGGTAACCGCCATCAGGGGGCACACCTTTAAGAAGTGCGCCAAGCTGCGAAAGCTTACCATCCCCTCAACGGTGACGACCATCGAAAGCTACTCGCTGGAGGATTGCTTTGCGCTGGATACCATCATCAACCGCGCGCCGAAGCCGCAGGGCATTGATGAAAATGTGTTTTGTAACTACAAAGACGCCAACAACGCATCGACGTACTACGGCAAGAACGTCAGGCTGATTGTGCCCACCAGCGCGGTGAGCGCGTACACGGCGGCGAACGTGTGGAAAAACTTTTTTGGCAGCAACAACATGGGCGAGGGGGGCGGCTACCTGCTGAGCGTAAGGCTTCAGCCCAGCTCGTCGGCGGTGGGGAGCGTGAACGTGCGCTCGGGGCTATACCCGAGCGGGGCGAAAACGCTGGTAGCAACGCCCGCCTCGGTGAACTTCAGCTTTATACAGTGGACTGCCGGCTCGGCAGGCGGCGCGCAGCTGGGCGCAAACGCTACGCTCAACCTTACGCTTACAAAGGATACCGTCATCTACGCCCACTTTGCCAACCCAAAAACCTACTCGGGCGGCCCCTGCGGGCTGAAGAGCGCGGCGGGGATGGCCTCCGCAACGAAGCTCACCGTGACGGGCAACATAAACGCCTGCGACCTGAAGTTTATGCGCGACAACATGCTCTTCCTCACGGAGCTCGACCTGAGCGGGGCAACCATTGTGACCTACACGGGCACGGAGGGCACCGCCGGTAGCGGCAGCATCACCTACCCCGCCAACGAAATGCCGGAGAAGGCGCTTAGCGGAAAAAACAGCCTTGCGCAGGTGAAGCTCCCAAGCAGCATTACCGGCATCGGAAAGGAGGCGCTTATCAGCTGTGAAAACATCACCTCCATTACCATTCCCAAGTCGGTGGCGGTTATCAAAGAGAAAGCTTTCCACAACGTTGGGAGAAAGACCTCCGTAACCCTCGCCTTTGAGACGCCCTCGTCGCTGAAGCGCATTGACGAGTATGCGTTTTGGATGACCGGACTTGTGGGCGAGGTGAGGCTTCCTGAGGGGCTGGAGGTTATGTCCAAAAGCTGCTTTGAGGACGCCTTAATGGACAATACCCCGACAGGAGACTCCATGCGCTTTGTTATTCCCACCACGGTGAAAGAGGTTGGCGCGCAGTCCTTTTACAAGGCGGAGCGGCTGGCCTCCGTTACCTTTTCCCAGCCCTCGCAGGTGACCAACATCGGCGAATTAGCCTTTTACCTATGCGAGGGTCTGCGCTCCGTTACCATTCCCGCGTCGGTAGCCACCATTGCGAAGCAAGCTTTTGAAGGGTGCATCTCGCTGGTTGCCGTTCGCTTTGGAGCCAACTCGCAGCTGTCAACGATTGGCGAAAAAGCTTTTTACGGATGCAGCGGCCTGAACGGGTCGCTCACCCTTCCGGAGAAGTTTAAGAGCGTAGGGAATTACGCTTTTCAGTATTGCACAAAGCTGGACACGGTGCGGTTCCTCTCGTCGGTGGAGACCATAGGCAGCAGCGCCTTTCATAGCTGCACCGAGCTAAAGGTCTTGGACTTTGCGGGCTCACAGCCGTCGGTGGCGCTGAGCATCGGCAGCTCCGCCTTTCGGGAGTGCACAGGCCTGCACAGGCTAACGCTGCCGGAGGGGCTGCGCACCATGGGCACCCACGCCTTTTTTGGCTGCACGGCGTTAGACACGCTGCGCCTCCCCTCCTCGCTGGCCACCATGAGCGAGTACGCCTTTTCCGGCTGCAGCAAGCTCGTCTCCGTAACCTTTGTGGAGCCCGTGCAGCTGAAGCACATCAACAACCGCATTTTCTCGAACTGCACCTCGCTGTGCGCCATTACCATCCCTGCGGGGATAACGGTGGTGGACGGCTACGTCTTTGACGGGTGCAGCAGCCTGTCGTCCGCGAGCCTTCCGGAGGGGCTGGCGTCGCTTGGCGGGCGCGCGTTTGGGGGATGCGCCAGCCTCAAAAAGATAACCATCCCCTCTACGGTGCAGCTGCTGGCCGGCAGCACATCGCTCGACAACACGGGGCTGGACACCATCATCAACCTTGCCCCCCAGCCGCAGACCTTGGCAGACAACGCTTTTGCCGGTATTACCCGCGCTGACGTTACGCTGATAGTGCCCGACAGCGCGCGTGCGCGGTACCAAGCCGCCAACGTTTGGAAAGACTTTACCAAGACTACCGGCGGCGGACGGCTGCTGAGCGTAAAGGCGGAGCCCAGCAACGAGCAAATAGGGCGCGCCACGGCGAAGATTGGCGGCGTGGCGGTTGCCTCGGGGCTCTACCCCAACAATACGCTGGTGGCGCTGTCGGCCACCGCCGGCCCCGAGGGCGAGTTTGTAGAGTGGAAGCACTTAGGGGTAAACCCCAACGCAACGTTTGCCCTTACGCAGGATACCGTGATTACCGCCTACTTTAAGCGTGTGATAACCTCCGACGTTGCCTGCGGGCTGCAAAACATGGTCAACATGGCCAACGAGGTGAACCTCACCATACGGGGGAACATCAACGCGTGCGACATAGCGTTTATCCGCGACTACATGCCCTCCGTCACCACGCTCGACCTGAGCGGCGCCACCATTGTGGAGTACCAAGGCACAGACGGGACGGAGCGCGGCATGAACAGGCTCTACCCCGCCGGTGAGCTGCCGGACTTTGCCTTTGACGGCAAAAAAATGCTCGCCACCGTAAAGCTGCCCAACAACCTCACGAGCATCGGCAACAACGCCTTTCGGGAGTGCACCAGCCTGACCGCAGTGGCCATCCCCGCCACGGTGGAGAGCATCGGCGACCGCGCCTTTCAGGACTGCTCGGGCTTGACCTCCATCACCTTTGCCGGCAACGCCAAGCTGCGGCAAATAGGCGATTACGCCTTTCAGCGTAGCAGGATAGCCGCCGTGGAGATACCCGCCTCGCTAACCACCTTGGGAAGCCTCGCCTTTCACCTCTGCGACAACATGACGCGGCTCACGTTTGCCAAGCCCTCGCAGCTGACGAACATCAGCTATGCGGCGTTTCAGGACTGCAACAAGCTTACCACCCTCGAGCTGCCGGAGGGGATAACCACCATCGACGGCTTCGCGTTTAACTTCTGCCGAAGCCTTACGGAGGTGGTCATTCCGGAGGGCGTAACGAGCATAGGCGAGCGCGCTTTCCGCACCTGCCCCGCGCTGGAGCGCATCACCATTGCCTCTACGGTGACGAGCATCGGCAACAATGCCTTTGAGGGCTGCACAGGCTTGCAGTCTGCCAGCAGCCTTATTACCAACCGCGCCCTGACGCCGCAGGACATTACGGGCAAAAACGTGTTTGCGGGCGTTAGCACGAGCGGCGTACCGCTACACGTGCCCAGCGGGTCGCGTGGGCTGTACAGGGCGGCTGACGTATGGAAAGATTTTTCCTACGGCAGTGCGCCCACCCTGCCGTCGTACCTGCTGAGCGTGCGCGAATCCCCCGTTGCGCCGTCGGTGGGCAGCGTGAGCGCGATAGACGGTGCGCGCGGCGATGTGTCGGGGCTGCTGGACTCCGGCACGGTGGTGCGCCTGCGGGCTACCCCGCTCCCGAGCTACACCTTTGTGGAGTGGCGGGCTTCGTCCGGCGCAGCGGTCGGGCTGGGCGTAGCTGACACGCTCAACTTCACGCTCACGCGGGATACCGTTATCACCGCTCACTTTGGCGGCGTCCTCACCTTTGACCCCAACGGCGGCGCGGTGAACGGACAGCCCAGCTTTAGCCGCACCATAGCCTACGGCGACATGGTGGGCGCAATGCCCACGCCCACGCACAGCGGCTACACCTTTCAGGGCTGGTACAGGGCGCGCAACGGAGAGGGGGGAAAGGTGGAGGAAACCTCCGTGTACACCATGAACCTTAGCGGCGTGGTTGCGCTCTACGCCGGCTGGCAGGCAATACCCTACCAAATCACCTTCGACAAGCAGGGCGGCACGGGCAGCGCCAGCGACATCAACATAACCGTTGGCGCGCCGGTGCCCTCGCTGCC
Organism: Prevotellaceae bacterium; assembly: GCA_031288885.1. Classification (GTDB taxonomy): domain Bacteria; phylum Bacteroidota; class Bacteroidia; order Bacteroidales; family UBA932; genus JAITMY01. Next base: position 9,234 of record JAITQP010000028.1, read on the forward strand.
CACGCTCACGCGCAGCGGCTACACCTTTCGGGGCTGGTACACGCTGGCGGGCGGCGGCGGAACGCACATCACGCAGGGAATTACGTTCACCAACAACGGCAACGTGAAGCTCTACGCCAAGTGGGAGGCAACGCTCACCCTCAACCCGACGGGCGGAGCGGTAAGCATCACAACCAACCCCGTAGCTTACAACGCGCCGGTGGGCGCGCTCCCCGTGCCCACGCGCACCGGCTACACCTTTGACGGGTGGTACACGGAGGAGGGCGGCAACGGCACGCCGTACTACGACACCACCACTTACGCTGTGAGCAGCGGCAACGCTACCCTCTACGCCAAGTGGACGGGCAACGTCTACAGCCTCTTTTTTGAGGGCGAAGGCGGGGCGGTGACGCCCGTGCGCAAAAACGTTGTGTTTGGCGATACGGTTAAGGAGCTGCCCACGCCCGTGCTCAAGGGCTACGCCTTTGGCGGCTGGTGGACGGAGCCGCAGGGCGCAGGGACACGCTACACGGAGGATAGCGTGTACCTCGTGCCGAGCGACGCCACCCTCCACGCCCGCTGGACGGTGGACACGTTCCGCATCCTCTACAAGAACGTAGCGGGCGCAACCAACCCCAGCGACACCGTTTACACGATAAACAGCGGGGTGATTTTCCTGAAGCCCGCCGAAAAAGCCGACCACAAGTTCATGGGTTGGTACGACGCGGCAACGGACGGCGCGCTGGTAACCTTTATTGCGGCAAGCAGCGTGCGCGACACCACGCTGTGGGCAACGTGGAAGCCGCTGCACACCGTTAGCTTCTACGACGGCAACACCGCGTACACCGCCTACCAACGCAGCATAGCGCACGGCGACACGGTGAGCAAGCCCTCGCCCGACCCTACAAAGACGGGCTACGTGTTTGATAAGTGGTGTAAGGAGAAAGAACTCAACACCGCGTGGAACTTCGCTACGGACGTAGTGAGTGCCGCAACAAACCTCTACACGAAGTGGACGCCTGCCACGTACGAGATTACTTTCCTTGGCAACGGCGGCTACGTTGGGTCAACCAGCTCAGACGACACCATTCAGGAGGTAACCTACCAAAGCAAAGTGGGCGCGCTGCCCGCCGTCCACCGCAAGGGCTACCGCTTTGCGGAATGGAATACCAAATCCAACGGCTCGGGAACAACGTATGACGCAAATACCGTGTACAGCACGACAGGCAACATCAAGCTCTACGCCGTTTGGAGCCTTGTTACCTACAATATTACCTACGAGCCAAACGGCGGCGCAAACGACAACCGCAACCCCGCCACGTACAACGTCAACAGCGGCGGCGTCACCTTGTATAATGCTACCAAGGACGGCTACACCTTTGATGGCTGGTATAATAACGTCAACAGCAAGGTTACGTCCATTGCGGCTGGAGATACGGGCAACGTTACGCTCTACGCAAGGTGGAGCACAACGTCGTTTACAACGTACTCCATCACCTACGCGCTGAACGGCGGCACAAACGACAGCAACAACCCCAGCAGCTACACCGTAGCGAACAACATTATCCTGCAACCCGCCACCAAAATAGGGCACGCGTTTGGCGGCTGGTACACGACCTACGATTTTATCGGCAGCGCTGTAACCGCTATTCCGGCAAACAGCACGGGCGATAAGGCGTTTTACGCGCAGTGGATAATCGACACCTTTAAGGTTGCCTTTAACACCAACGGCGGTAGCGCTGTTGATGCTCAAAAGGTAACCTACGGCGGCAAGGTAACGCA
>JAITQP010000049.1 GCA_031288885.1 Prevotellaceae bacterium
AGGAAAAGTATCCCGCTCGTGTTTTTCTCACCAAAGCAGGTGTCTGCGCCGGTGTGGCATACCGCGCCGCGCGGGTTGACTTTTACCAATAGCGTGTCGTGGTCGCAGTCCTCGGTGATGCTCACGAGGTCGAGAAAGTTGCCGCTCTCCTCGCCTTTTGTCCACAGGCGGTTTTTGGTGCGGCTGAAAAAGGTGACCAGCTGCGTGTCCAGCGTTTTGCGGTATGCTTCTTCGTTCATAAACGCTACCATGAGCACCTTGCCGGTTTTGCAGTCCTGCACTACCGCCGGTAGCAGGCCGTTCATTTTTGTAAAGTCTAAAGGCATTATCCTTAATTCGTAATTCCTATATTCGTAATTCCTAATTAACGTGCTACCACGCAAAGAGCGGCAAGTCTTTTGTCAGCTTGCCTACCTCGGCGCGGACTTCTGCAAGTACGCTTTCCCGCTCGACGTTTGAGAGCGCTTTGTCGATGAGGGCGGCGATAGCCTCCATGTCTTTTTCCTTGAGCCCGCGGGTGGTTACCGCCGGCGTTCCCACGCGAAAACCGGAGGTTTGGAAGGGCGAGCGCGTGTCAAACGGCACCATGTTTTTGTTGACCGTAATATCGGCCTGCCCCAGCGCGTTTTCGGCCTGCTTTCCCGTGAGGTTGGGGAACTTTGGGCGCAGGTCAATCAGCATGAGGTGGTTGTCGGTGCCGCCCGAGAAAATTTTGTAGCCCAAGGTGACGAATGTTTTTGCCATCGCTGCGGCGTTACTCTTTACCTGCTGCTGGTAGGCCTTAAACTCGGGCTGCAGCGCCTCGTAGAACGAAACGGCCTTGGCGGCGATTACGTGCTCCAACGGGCCGCCCTGTATGCCCGGGAAAACGGCGGAGTTGAGCAGCTGCGATATTTTTTTCACCTCGCCCTTTGGCGTTTTTGCCCCCCACGTATTTTCAAAATCTTTGCCCGCCAAAATCACGCCTCCGCGCGGCCCCCGCAGCGTTTTGTGCGTAGTGGAGGTAACGATGTGCGCGTGCTTGCAGGGGTTGTCGAGCAGGCCTGCCGCGATAAGCCCCGCCGGATGCGCCATGTCCACCCAGAGGATAGCGCCAATTTTGTCGGCAACTTCGCGCATGCGCTTGTAGTCCCACTCGCGCGAGTAGGCCGATGCGCCGCCGATAATCAGCTTAGGCTTGTGCTCCAGCGCCCGCTGCTCCATTTGGTCGTAGTCCACCAAGCCCGTATCCTCGCGCACGCCGTACGAAACGGCGCGAAACCACAGCCCCGAAATGTTGACCGGCGAGCCGTGCGTCAGGTGTCCGCCGTGCGAGAGGTCGAAGCCCATAAACGTGTCGCCGGGCTTGAGCACGGTGAGGAGAACGGCGGTGTTTGCCTGCGCGCCGGAGTGCGGCTGCACGTTGGCGTACTCGGCGTCAAAAAGCCGGCAAAGCCTGTCGATGGCCAGCTGCTCGGACTGATCGACCACTTGGCAGCCGCCGTAGTAGCGCGCGTTGGGGTAGCCTTCGGCGTACTTGTTGGTCAGCACCGACCCCATTGCCTCCAGCACCTGCTCGCTCACAAAGTTCTCGGACGCTATCAGCTCAATGCCGTGCGTTTGCCGTGCGTGCTCCTGCCTTATAAGGTCAAAAATTTTGTCATCTCTTTTCATGGTGTAAATATTTTTTGAGCAACAAATATACGGCTTTTGTTAGAAATCACGAAATAAAACGCTACTTTTGTCAGGGCATGACCGGTTATCTATTGGGTTATGATGGTAATTACTTACGGAATTTACGCGCGGTAGAGGCGGGTTTCAACCCCGCTCTTTAGAGGAACGCACGCTTCGCGAAGTAATACGTAACGGCGTAAAAAAAACCGGATGAGGATTTTCCTCATCCGGTTTAGATTTCATACTGTTGGCTTAGTCGTTCAGCGAAAAGCGGCGGAACGCCGTTACGGTTACGTCCTTGTCAACGTTCTTGAGGTAGGCTTCTACCGTTATCTTGGAGTCTTTGATGAAGTCCTGCGACAGCAGGGTGCTGTCTTTGAAGAAGCGGTTGAGCTTTCCCTGCGCAATTTTCTCAATCATGGCCTCGGGCTTGCCGTCGAGCCGCGCCTGCTCGCGACCGATTTGCAGCTCCTTTTCCTGAACCTCCTTGGGGCAATCGTCCTTGCTGACCGACACGGGGCTCATGGCGGCTACCTGCATGGCAACGTCCTTAGCCGCCTCAAGCGGCAGCGCCTTGCTGAACGCCACCAGCGACGACACCTTGCCGTTCATGTGGTTGTAGGGCGTTAGCTGCGCACCTTCCAGCTTGTCGTAGTAGGCCACCTGATGCTTTTCGCCGGTTTTGCCCGTTTGCTGAGAAATCAGCTCTGCGATGGCTACGCCGTCCAGCTTGAGGTTGAGCAGCGCCTCGGCGTCGGCAGGCAGGTTAGCCAAGGCCGCGTCGGCAATTTTTTGGGATAGCGCCTGAAACGCTTCGGTTTTGGACACAAAATCGGTTTCGCAGCCAAGGCATATCAGAATACCCTTTGTTGCATCTGCCGAGATTTTTGCAATGGCCGCGCCCTCCTTCGTTTCACGGTCGGCGCGCTTGCTGGCAACCAGCTTGCCTTTTTCGCGTATTATTTCCTGCGCACGGTTAAAATCGCCGTTGGCTTCTACCAGCGCATTTTTGCAGTCCATCATTCCGCTGCCCGTCATCTGGCGCAGCTTTGCAACATCTGATGCTTTAATTTCCATGGTGTTTCCTCCTTGTTTTTTTAAATTTTGCGGCGTTTACTCTTCTGCTTTTGTTTCGGCTTCGGCTTTAACTTCGGCCTCAGCCTCTTTTGCAGGCGCATCTTCCTTGGGGGCGGCGGCCGGCTTTTCTGCTTTCTTCGTTCTACGCGACCTCAACCGAGTGTTTTTTTCGTGCGCCTCCTCCGTATCCGGCTTTGCCGAGTCTTTATCCTCCTTGTCTTTCTCCAGCTTGCGCTCCTCCGTGCCCTCCTGAACGGCGCTGCACATAACCTCAATAATGTAGGCGATGGACTTGGTTGCGTCATCGTTGGCGGGGATGACAAAATCGACGAGCGTTGGGTCGCAGCAGGTGTCCACCATGGCGATTACCGGAATGTTGAGCCGGTTTGCCTCGCGCACGGCGTTTGCCTCCTTTTGAATGTCCACCACAAAAATGGCGGCGGGCAGGCGCGACAGGTCGGCAATGCTACCCAAGTTTTTTTCGAGCTTTGCCCGCTGGCGCGCAATTTGCAGACGCTCGCGCTTGGAGAGGTTGTTGAACGTCCCGTCGGCGCTCATCCTGTCAATTTGCCCCATTTTTTTCACCGCTTTGCGAATGGTGGGGAAGTTGGTCAGCATGCCGCCGGGCCAGCGCTCGGTAACGTAGGGCATACCTGTCTTGGCTACGTTTTCGGCAACGATATCTTTTGCCTGCTTTTTGGTGGCAACAAAGAGCACTTTCCTGCCGGACTTTGCAATTTGCTTGAGCACCGAAGCGGCTTCGTCAATTTTTACAATGGTTTTGTGCAAGTCTATGATGTGAATACCGTTTTTCTCCATAAAGATGTACGGAGCCATTTTGGGGTTCCACTTGCGCTTTAGGTGTCCGAAGTGGACGCCCGCTTCGAGAAGCTGTTCAAAATTTGTACGTGGCATTTTTGTTTGTTTATGTTTAAAGAAAAAATTGTTTTTAAACCTCCTTCGTCAACCTGCCGGTAGCAAAGAAAATGCTTTGGTCTTGCAGGTTTTTTCGCGGTCGAACAACAGCGCAGTAGCAACCGCCGATTTTTGTCGCTGCGTTGGTCTGCCCTGTTTTAATTCGTTCCGTGCTTAATATTTTATATCGCCTTTTTCCGACGTGAAAGTAAAAGGCAAAAGGTGTGCCGCTAACGCTTGCTGAACTGGAAGCGTTTGCGGGCGCCCGGTTGTCCGGACTTTTTGCGCTCCACCTCGCGCGAGTCGCGGGTGAGCAACCCGCTTGACTTGAGCACCGGACGGAAAGCCTCCTTGTCCACCTCGCACAGCGCGCGGGCAATGGCGAGGCTCAGCGCGCCCGCCTGCCCCGTAACGCCGCCTCCGTCGAGGTTGACCTTAATATCGTACTTACCCTCGGTGCCCGTGAGCGCCAGAGGCTGCGTAACCACGTACTGCAAAATCCCCGACGGGAAGTAGTCTGCCAGCTCGCGGTTGTTGATGGTAATTTTTCCGCTCCCTACGCTCAAGTAAGCACGGGCAATTGCGGATTTTCTTCTGCCGATAGCGTTTATAGCTGCTGTTGCCATTGTATAAATTATTTACCTGATTTCACTTACGTTTACTGCGGTGGGCTTTTGCGCCTCGTGCGGGTGGCTTGCCCCCGCGTACACGTGGAGGTTGCGAAACTGCTCTGCGCCCAGACGGGTCTTGGGGAGCATGCCCTTAATGGCCTTTTCGACCACCGCGCAGGGTTTCTTTTTCAGCAGCGCGGCGGGCGTTGTAAAGCGCTGTCCGCCCGGGTATCCGGTGTGGCGCACGTACTGCTTGTCGGTCATCTTGTCGCCGGTGAAGCGGATTTTTTCGGCGTTGATGATGATTACGTTATCACCGCAATCTACGTGCGGCGTAAAGCCGGCCTTGTTTTTGCCGCGCAGCACGTAGGCTACCGTTGCCGCCAAGCGTCCTACCACCTCGTTGGTAGCGTCCACCAGCACCCAATTTTTTTGCACCGTTGCCGCGTTCTGCGATACGGTTTTGTAGCTTAATGTATCCATAGTAAGCCTATCAAAATATTCTACTTATTATACTTACACATAAAAAAGTGGCGCCTTGCAATGCCCAACGCCTCCACTTTTAGGGGTTGCAAAGATAGCTCTTATTTTTGAATTGCAAAAAAATCGGCAAGATTTTTTTTGCATCAGGTTTTTGACCGTCCAACTTTCAGGCAGCTGAGTTTTATATCGGTTGTTTCGGTCGTTTATCGGTCGTTTATCTATTCTGTTTTTTTAATTCGTAAAAAGTACCCCTACCGGTTTCGCCAACTCGTGATAATATTTGTCTTTCAACTAAATTGTGTAATTCATCTGTTGTAACCGATTTGCCAATTCTATTCAATTTTTGATATTCCCCATTTGTAATTTTTCCCTTTTCTTTCACATATAGCGCTGCTTTTATTTGTCTTTCGTTCAATCCTAACAATTTCAAATCTGCTGCATTGTAAATATTTCTGCGGAAAGTAATCCAAAAGTCGCTGCCCTTGTTTGTGATTATCGGCACAGGCAATCCCGCAGCAGCACACTGTTCGGGCATGATGTTTTCTCGGTTTTTAATTTGCTGGTTGACGTCTTGATACGTTGGGCAAAAGTACATCTTTTTTCGGAATACGACCTCTTTCATTTTATGACCTGTGTTTTTTATACCTATTGCGCGCAAAATGCTTGAGTAAGCCGCTTTGTACAAATGTTGTTCTATGTTGCTATTTTTTACTACCTTTGTCGCATGGAAACAGAAAGGAAGATAGTAGCGTATAAAAATTATTACAAGGATTTTATGAATACGCTCACGGCTAACGAGCAAAAGAAAGTGCACTATATTTTCAATGCTTTTCAAAAGAAAACGCAAAAAACGCCTGAAAGCGAGATTCAGCAAGCAATAAAATTAAAAAATGAATACTATGAAAGCAACGCATGACATTACGGATATAAGCTTGGAAATGGACAACTTGTATGGTAAGGTCGGCACACCGGAGCGCGAACAGTTTCGGCGTGAAGCATACGCCTACTACATGGGACAGATAGTGCATGACGCCCGCAAGAACGAAAAAATAACGCAAGAGGAGCTCGCCAACCGTATAGGGGCGGATAAAGCCTACATTTCAAAAATAGAAAAAGGCGTAATAGAGCCCGGCGTGGGAACGTTTTACCGGATAATAAGCGCGCTCGGGTTGCGCGTTGAGATTGTGAAAGCGGGCTGTTAAGGGCTTAAAAATCCAAAAATCGAAATGTTTCGGATAACCCTACCCCTCATGCTCCTGCTGCCCGTGGCGCTGCCTGCGCAAAAAACGGGCACGTGGCGCGACCACTTTGCCTACACGCAGGGCGTGGAGGTGCTTGCGGCGGGCGGGCAGGCGATATGCGCAACGTCGGCGGGGCTTATCTTTTTTGACGGCGAGGTGGAAAAAATCTCCAAGGTGAACGGCTTGAGCGACGTTGGGCTGACGGCGGCGTTTTATGACGCGCAGAGCGGAAGTATTTTTGTGGGGTACGCCAGCGGCAACGTTGATGTGCTCCGCAGCGCAGACCCGCGCAAAATTCGCGAGGGAACCCAGACGAAAAACGTTGCGGCGTGGAAAAATTTTGCCACGCGCGGGCGCAAAGCCATCAACCGCTTTCTGCGCGTGGACGACCTGATTTTTGTCGCCACCGCCTCGCAAATGCTGGAGGTGAAGGGCGATGAGATACGCGCAAACTACTCCATTGACGAAAAAAATGATACGCTTGCCATACAGGATGTGGTGCTGCTTGGCAGCACCATTGTGGCGGCAACCCCAAAGGGGCTGTACGTGATAGACAAAAATAGCCCCACGCGCTACAACTTCAGCAGCTGGCGGCGAAAGCTGGAGGGCAACAACATTATTTCGCTCGCCGTAGCCAACGGCACGCTCTACGCGCTGCATGCCGACGGCACGCTACACTCTACCTCCGATTTGCAAAACTTTTCTCTGCATCCACAAAAATATCTCCCCAACCCCCGTGCGCTAAGCGTTGCCGGCAACGAGCTCTGGGTGGCTACAAAAGATAAATTATACTGTAACGTTGGAAATACACATATTTCGAGCTACGGATTATCTTCGTTCAGCCCGCGCAGAGTGGCAGCTTGGGGCTCCGGCGTCTGCATTGCCGACGCTGAGCTGGGTTTGGTGGTGAGAAACTCTGCCGGCGCCTTTGTGCAGGCGCTACCCAACGGCCCAGTGGAAAATGAAACCGTTGCGCTCCACGAGCACGGCGGAAAAATTGTTGCTGCGGCAAGCGACGCGGTGAGCGTGCTGGAGAACAAAGGCGCGTGGACGAGCAGCAGCAGCCAGCTAAGCAACATCAAAGCGGTAAAGGTAAACCCGAAAAATGCGGCAGAAACGTTTGTGGCAACGTCGAGCGGCGTGGCAACGCTTAGCGGCGTCAGCTTGTTGGGGAAAGATTTGGAGGGAAAGGATATAGGCGGCATATCCTTTGACCAAGAGGGCAACCTTTTTGCCTTTGCCTCCGGCAGCGCAACGCCCGTGTGGCGGCGCAAAGCCGATGGCTCGTGGGTTGGAATTCCGAGTAGCGCCCTGAGCAGTAGAACGCTGGGAAGCGCGGCGTTTGCCAACAAAGTTTTTTGGGGAATAGCGGAGCCTTCGCAGCTCTACCTCTACTCGTCCGGCGCAAACCCCGACGACGACGGCGACGATAACGCTGCTGTTTTTCCGGTGCGGTTGAGTGTGGACGAAACGTTTTTGGCGGGCAGCATCTACGCGCTCGCCGCCGACCTGAACGGCGAAATCTGGCTGGGTACCGACAAGGGAGTGGTGGTGTACAGCCCCGTGAGCGACCCCTTCTCAAGCACACCCATGGGTCAGCGCATCAAAATCCCCACGGAGATAGCCGGTCAAGCCGCTTACCTGCTGCAGTACGAGCACGTAACGGCGGTAGCGGTGGATGGCGGCAACCGCAAGTGGCTTGGCACGCGCGACGCCGGCGCGTTCCTGCAATCCGATGACGGCGTGGAGCAGCTGCGCGCTTTCAACATGCAGAACAGCCCGCTGCCCTCCAACTGCGTAACGAACATTGCCGTGAACAGCCAAACCGGCGAGGTGATTTTTGCCACAGACAAGGGCATGGTGGGGTTTTACGGCGACGCCACCGCCGGCAAGCTCAACTTCGACGAGGTGAAGGTGTACCCTAATCCGGTGCGCCCCAGCATGAGCTTAGTCACCATTACCAACCTCGTGGAGGACGCCTCCGTGAAGATAACGGACGTATCGGGCAACCTCGTGTTTTTTGCCACCGCCAACGGCGGAGCCGTTACGTGGGACGTTCAAAACCTCAACAAGCGGCGCGTGGCAACCGGCGTGTACCTCATCTTCCTCTCCGACCGAACGGGGCTGGAGAGCAAGGTGGTAAAGCTGCTGGTGATAAACTAAGAAATTGGGAGTTGACCATGGAAAAGCTTCGCGGCATAGTGCTGCACAGCATCAAGTACGGCGAAACGAGCCTTGTGGCGCACCTCTACACCGACATGCAGGGGCGGCAAACCTACATGCTCAACGGCGTGCGCGGCGCGGCGCAGCGCCAGCGGTCGTCGCTCATACAGCCGCTCTTTTTGCTCGACATTGAGGCGTACCCTGCGCGGAGGCAGGGCGCCATGCGCCGCATGAAGGAGTTTCGCGCCAGCGTGCCCCTGCAGAGCCTGCCCTTTGATGTGCACAAAAACGTGATAGCGCTTTTCATTGGCGAGGTGCTCTACAAGCTCATTCGCGAGGAGGAGCAAAACGAAGCCCTGTTTGGGTTTCTGAGCAAGTACATTCTGCTGCTCGACGAAATGCAGCGGGGCGTGTCCAACTTTCACCTGTACTTTTTGGCGCAGCTGGCGCGGCACTTGGGATTTTTCCCCGGCAACACCCACAGCGCAGAGTACGCCTACTTTGACATGAAAAACGGCGTGTTTGTTCCCTTTGCGCCGCAGCATGGCGTATGCATGGACAAGCCCACCTCGGCGCTGCTGGGCTGCCTAATCGGCGCAGCGTTCGATGACTTGCAGCATATCCGGACAACAAGGGAGCAGCGAAGCCTCCTGCTGCGAAAGCTGCTCGACTACTACTGCACCCACCTTGGCATGGCAAACCCCATCCGCTCGCTGGCGGTGCTGGAGGAGGTGTTTAGGGGGTAATGGTTAATGACGCAAGTGCGCCGCAATGACCGAGGAAAGGGCGTCGCTGCAACAAAATTATTAGGAATTACGAGTGGTATAGAATTTGACGTCTGTTTGCCCCCAATCTGCCAAATATAACATCTTGTAAATTAGACGGTTAATGTTTATTCTGTTAACAATTAGCATTATTTAACCATTGCAAAGTACTAAAAATGAACTATTGCCGTTACCTTAGCTGCCGTACAATTCGTGCACTATATCAATACCTAAATGATGGTTAGTACAGAAAAAATATTATCTGCTGTTTCGATAATTCTATCTCTACCGTATAGGAAAGGAGGAGTTAAGGGGAGAGGTATGGATGTAGGCATAAAGATAGCACACACACACACACACACACACACACACACACACACACACACACACACACACACACACACACACACACACACACACACACACACACACACACACAACACAAAACCAATAAAAGACAAAAAAATGAAAAAATATAAAA
>JAITQP010000080.1 GCA_031288885.1 Prevotellaceae bacterium
AACGCCATAAAGATGTTGCCCCAACCGGCTTGCTCCGCGCTAAACGCCGCCTTGCCAACGGTGTACACGGTAAACAGCAGCAGCCGGAGCAGCGTAAAGACGCCCAGCGACAGCAGGTATACGCGCAGAGTTATCCCCACCGGAGAGTGCTTTCCGAGCCACAGCCGCAGGCTTGGGCTTACGGAAAGGCGTTGCTTTTTTATGATATACATGATTATTTGGTATGCGCCCACTAAAAATTAAACCTCACCCCCATAAACACCGCTGCGCCCACGCTGCTGCGCTCGCTGAAGACTTTGCCGTAGCTGGAAAACGAAATCTTATTGCCGTCATCATCCTTTTTGGAGGAGCTTGGGGAGCCGTAGAGCAAGCCGCTCACCCCGCCCACCAGCTGGAGAGGATAGTAAATGTTGAGGGCAAAGTTTGCGCCTCCCTTAAAGTACATGGTCTCTAACGAAATTTGCTTTGCGCTTGTGAACTCCCACCCCATGCCGACGTAGGGCGAGAGCGAAAAGTTGCGCCAAAAGTGAATGTTTTTGCCAAACCCAAACCCCGCGCGCGCAAAAAGGTAATCTTCTTTGCCGTTGCCCGTCAGCTCATAATCTACCTTAAAGCTGCTGCTCAGCGCGTAGCGTGCACCCTCAAGGGTGCCTTCGCCGTATACGTACAAGCTGGGGATAACTCTGGTGAGGAGCTCCAAGCGCAGCTCCGTACTGAAGTACGCGTCGCCGGAGAGGGGCGTGTTGGCGCCCAGCAGCACGCCCAATCCGGCGTCGTTGCGCTGCTCCAGCGTCATGCCCTTCTCCACCCTTTGTCCGGCTACTTGGTAAAAGCTGCTCGCCTCGCTCTTTCCGGTCGCCATTCCGTAGTTGTCCGCCACGCTGCTGACGCGCACCACCGCTTTGCGCACCGACTTGAGCTGCCCTCGCCTGTCCTGCTCGTACTCCAGCACGTAGTAGCGCTGGTCGGTTCGCAACCCCTCCTTTCTGCCGATTTTGGAGCGGATGGGGTCAAGCTCCCACACGCCCGACAGCACCTTGAATGCCGGAACTTTCTTCTCCAGCTCGTTCATCAGCCCTCTGTAGCCGTTGCCCAGCATTTCGTTCATCAGCGCGTCCTTGGGCTGCACCCTAAAGGCGGACTTGGCCAGCGTTTGCAGAGTGCTCTGGTCGCTGCGCGTTTTGCCCGTAATGAGCGCGCTGGCGCTGGCCTTTACGCTGACCTGCTGCACAAACTCCAGCTCAAACGGGATTTGGTCAAAGCGTTTGCCTTTTTCCGCCTGCGCCTCCGGCGTATCCTGCTCGTCCTGCCACGCGTCGTAAATGCTGTTCTCCACGTTGCCATCGAACTTGAGCCTGAAAACCATAGCGCGCGCCACCGATTTCCACGTGTGCATATCCGTGGCGACGTTTGCCGAGTAGGTGATGCTGTTGTAGTCCACCAGCACCACGTAGGTTTTGGAGATGAGCTTTTGCCCCAAGTCCTTGAGCTCGTCCATGCCGCGCTTGGTGGCGGTGGCCATAAGGAACGCCTCGTCGGTGGCGTTAAACTCGCCTCGCCGGTGGATTAGCTCCATGCTCATGCTTCCATCGAGCTTGCGCAGGTACCACGCGGCAACCTCCTGCTTGGCCACGTTTTGGAGCGTAAGCTCCGCCTGCGCCGCCTGCCACGCGGTGGGCAATGGGGTTTGGCGGGACTGCTGGCGGAGCTTGAGCTCCCTTGTGTTTAGCTCGTTGAAGTAAAATTTTTCCTCCGGCGGGATTTTTTTGAAGAACGCGGAGGTGGGCGCGTCGTAGCTGTCGCCATAGGTCAGCAAAACGAAGTTGACGGTAGGCCGGTCGTAGGCTGCCGTTTGCGCCACGGCCTCTTTACTTAGCAGCGCAGCCGTTAGCAGCGCAAGCGCAATAGGGACAATTCTTCTCACTATAATAAATGTTTTATAATGTTAAAAAATACGCTGATTTACTCCATTCTAATTTACTCAACTCTAATTTACTCAACTGCCGCGCAGGTGCACACCAGATTTCTGTCGCCGTAGCCGTTGTCGATTTTGCTGACGTAGGGGAAGAATTTATTTTCCTTAACCCACTCCAGCGGGAAAGCGGCGCGCTCGCGGCTGTAGGGGTGCCTCCACTCGTCGGCGCAGAGCTCGTGCGCCGTGTGGGGCGACATTTTCAGCAGGTTGTCCGCCTTGTCGGCAGCGTTGCTTTTTATTTCCTCACATTCAGCCTTTATGGTCAGCAGCGCCTCAATAAACTTGTCGAGCTCCGCCTTATCCTCGCTTTCGGTGGGCTCCACCATGAGCGTTTCGTGGACGGGAAACGACAGCGTTGGCGCGTGGAAGCCGTAGTCCATCAGGCGGCGGGCAATATCGCTGCTCTCCACCCCGTAGGCGCTGCGAAATTCGCGGCAGTCGATAATGCACTCGTGCGCCACGCGTCCGTTGCTGCCCGTGTAGAGCGTGGCGTAGTGGGGCGATAGCTTGCGCGAAATGTAGTTGGCGTTGAGGATGGCCACGGCGGTGGCGCGCTGCAACCCTTCGGCGCCCATCATTTTGATGTACCCGTAGGTGATGGGGAGAATGCTTGCGCTGCCCAGCGGCGCGGCGGCCACTGCGTTTGCGCCGCCCGCCTCATGGCCGGTTTGCGTCATGCAGTGCGAGGGCAAAAAGGGCGTGAGGTGCTTTGCCGTGCAGATTGGTCCCACCCCGGGCCCTCCTCCGCCGTGCGGTATGGCAAAAGTCTTGTGCAGGTTGAGGTGGCACACGTCTGCGCCAATAAATCCCGGGTTGGTGTAGCCCACCTGCGCGTTCATGTTTGCCCCGTCCATGTAAACCTGCCCGCCGCTGCTGTGCACAATGCCGATTATTTCGCGGATTTTGCTCTCAAACACGCCGTGCGTCGAGGGGTAGGTAATCATGAGGCAGGAGAGGTTTGGCGCGTGGAGCGCAGCCTTTTCCCTCAAGTCCTCCACGCTGATGTTGCCCTGCGCATCGCACGCCACCACGGCTACCGTCATGCCCGCCATGGCGGCGCTTGCGGGGTTGGTGCCGTGCGCCGAGGCGGGAATTAGCGCCACGTTGCGGCGCGCCTCTCCGCGCGAGATGTGGAACCGGCGGATAGCCATCAGCCCTGCGTACTCGCCGTTTGCGCCGGAGTTGGGCTGAAACGACACGGCGTGGAAGCCGGTGATTTCCGCCAAATCCTTAGCCAGCTCGTCCACCAGCTCGTGGTAGCCCGCGGCCTGCTCGCGCGGAACAAACGGGTGTACGTCGCCGAACTCCTGCCACGTGATGGGCAGCATTTCGGCGGCGGCGTTGAGCTTCATGGTGCACGAGCCTAAGGAAATCATGCTGTTGGCTAAGGAGATGTCGCGCCGCTCCAGCTTTTTGATGTAGCGCATCAGCTCGGTTTCGCTGCGGTACTTGGAGAAAACTTTTTCGGACAAAAAATCGCTGCTGCGAAGCAACGCTGTATCAAAGGAGTAGCCGTCCACCGGCGTTACGTCGCCTTCGGGGCAGCCAAACACCGCCGCCAGCTTCGCCACCTCAGGCAGCGTGGAGAGCTCGTCGAAGCTAACCCGCACGCTGACCGCTGTGGGGTAGAAAAGGTTGAAGCCGGCCGCCGAGGCGGATTTTTTAATATCGCACGCCGCAACGTTGGTCACCTCCACCGTGTCAAAAAAGGTTTGGCTTGCCAGCGTAAAACCTTTTTTGAGGAGAGCGGCGGCAAAGGCGGCGGCGCAGCGGTGCGCGCCTTGCGCTATGGCGCGAATACCGTCGGCGCCGTGGTACACGGCGTACATCCCCGCCATGGTGGCCAGCAAAGCCTGCGCCGTGCAGATGTTGCTGGTTGCCTTTTCGCGCTTGATGTGCTGCTCGCGCGTTTGCAGCGACATGCGCAGCGCCTGCCTGCCCGTGCGGTCTACCGAAACGCCGATAATGCGCCCGGGCATGGAGCGCTTGTACTCGTCCCTGATGGCCATATATCCGGCGTGAGGCCCTCCAAATCCCATGGGGATACCAAACCGCTGCGTGCTGCCCACGGCAATATCGGCGCCCCACGAGGCGGGCTCCTTCAAAAGCGCGAGGCTCAAGATGTCGCACGCTGCGGTGAGCAAAATTTGCCTATCGTGGAGCTTCTGCGCAAAGGCGGCGTAGCTGGGCACGCTGCCGTTAGCGGCCGGATACTGCACAATGGCGCCAAAGCACTTTTCGCTCGGCTCGTAGGCGGCAAAGCTGCCCACCGTGACCTGCACGCCCAGCGCCGCGGCGCGCGTGCGGATAACGTCGAGCGTTTGCGGGAAAATGTTTTCGTCAACAAACAGCTCGTTTTTTTCCAGCTTTACGGCCTCCCGCGAGCGCAGCCCCAGCATGGTGTGCATGGCTTCGGCGGCGGCGGTGGCCTCGTCGAGCAGCGAGCAGCTGCTCACCGGCAGTCCGGTGAGGCTGCACACCATCGTTTGAAAGTTGAGCAGCGCCTCCAACCGCCCCTGCGAAATCTCCGCCTGATAGGGCGTGTAGGAGGTGTACCACGCGGGGTTTTCCAAAATGTTGCGCTGAATAACGGCCGGCAGGTGCGTACCGTAGTAGCCCATTCCTATCAGGGTGCGCAAAGGCTTGTTTTTTGCGGCAAGCGATTTTATTTTTTGTAGATACTCGTGCTCGGCTACGGCGTTGCTCAGCGTGAGCGGCTGCGGCAGGCGAATGTCGGCAGGGATAACCTGCTCCATCAGCTCGTCAACGCTCTTTGCGCCAACGGCGGCGAGCATTTCGGAGATTTCTGTTTCGTTTGGTCCAATATGGCGACAATAAAATGGTAACATTTAGCGTATATTTTGTGTAATTTGTGTGATTTGTGTGATTTATAGCGTCAGTATCATCTTCACCAGCATTTCCTTTGCCCTGAAGAGGTGCGTTTTCACCGTTCCGAGGGGAATATTGAGCTCCGCTGCAATTTCCTCGTAGGCGTACTCTTTCAGGTAGCGCAGCTCTATGATGCGGCGGTACTGCGGCTTGAGCTTCCCCAGCAGCAGCGACGCCTCCACCATGTTTTGCTCGGCAATCATATTCTCCTCCGGATTGAGCTGGGTGTTTTGCGTGTTAAAGTCCTCATCCTCCACCAGCTTGTCAATGGGGATGGTGTTGCCCATCCTGCGCTTGCGCATAAAGTCAATGCAGCAGTTGTTGGCAATGCTGTATATCCACGTGCTGAAGGCGTACTTGTCGGAGTAGCTGCTAATATTCTCAAACGCTTTGGCAAACGTTTGCTGGGCAATATCCTCCGCGTCGGCAAGGTTGCCGAGGCGCTGCTTGAGCTGGCGCAGCACGCCCTCGTAGTACCTGCCGATAAGCTTGTTAAACGCGTTGACGTCGCCCTTGCGCGCTTGCTCTATCTGCTGTAAGCCAACCTTAGCGGTTTCCTTCTGCATTACTTTATTTTTTTAATTTTGTGCAGGTTGGGCTGCGCCATGCTGGTAAAAAAGGCGAGTATCGGCGCAAAAATATCGTACACCACCAGCCAGAAAGCCAAGCCGCGCTCCTGCAGCTTTCTTGCCGCCCTGCTCAAGACCGCCGTTTTTGTAATAAACCGGATGAGCCACAGCGGAGCTGCCGCCGCGAGCGGCAGGTACGCGTGCTTTAGCGCGGCAAAGCCGATAAACGCGGCGAGGCAAAGAAAAAACAGCGTGCGCGAAATCATTTCTGCGTGAATATGCCTTTTGCCGCGCTTCCCCATGCCCAGCAGCGATGCGTATATGCACTTTTGCTGAAACCACTGCCGCCACGTAAGCTTTTGCGAGGAGGTGATAATCGCGTCGCGCGCGAGCGTAACCCGCGTATTTTTGCGGTTGGCGTTGCGGCACAAAAAGAGGGTTTCTTCGCTCTGCGGGTAGGCGCTGTAGTGCGCAAATCCTTTGTTGCGGAAAAAGAGCGTTTGGCTTATCCCCATATTTTTGATGCTGCCCCGATAGGGCTTTCCCTTAAGGGCGGCGCGGAGCGAAAAGAGCGCCGAAAAAACGCTGTCGGCGCGCATGATTTTTCCGGTAATGCCCCTCCACGCTTTGTTGCGGCAGTAGCTTATCACCACCTCCCCCTCGTTGCCAAACGTTTGCTGCACGGCGCTGAGCCACCTGTCGCTGTCGGGCGTGCAGTCCGGCTCGGTAAAGATGATGGTATCGTAGCGCGCCGCCTTTACGCCAACGGTTATGGCCAGCTTTTTGTCGTGCATAAACTTTCTGTCCGGCTCAATGGTGGTAATTTGCAGGTTGTCGTGGCGCTGCTTGAGGTCGTAGAGGAGCATTTCGCTTTCGTCGGAGGAGCCGTCGTTGACCACCACCACCTCAAACTCCGGATAGTCCTGCTTGAGGAAGAGCGGCAGGTTTTTTTTCAGGTTGTGCTGCTCATTCTTGGCGCAAATGACAATGGAGACGGGCAGCTGCACGCCATTTCCCTTACGGTGGCGGGAGGCAAAGCGAAGCACCCGCCCAAAATGCGCCCAGTAGTAGCAGAGCTGAATGAGCGTAGCGAGCGCAAAAACGCCGTATAGCGCGTAGAGGTAGGTAGGGATTGTAGTCCATACAATGCTGTTCAAAAAATCAAAATTCATTTCACAGAGTAAAAAGTTAAACGTGTAGGCTACTTGTATTTACATAAGCGTTAACCTTCTTTCTTGTTCTAAGCAACTTGCAGCTAATCAATTATGCCAAAATCAAAAAAAAATTCGTGGTGCAATGTTACTAAACATTTCGGAAATAGCCTCTATTTTCACTCCATTATTTATAAACATAATTACATGTTGTTCTTTGAGAGCATGTTCACTAATTTGTCGATGTTATTTTTGTGTAGGATAAGTTTTTTCCTTATTTCAATGCATCTTGCTTCGTCGAACTCAAAATCTTCTTTGCCTAATTGTCCCTTCAATAGCGTTTTTCCATCTTTCTCTTCTGCTTGTGCATGAGCAAATTTGTTACGGATCTCTATAACTTCTGATTTATACTGTTTGAATAACTCTAAATCAAATCCTTTAAAACTTTTTAATTTTAAAATTTCTTTCAAAATGTCATACCGTCTAAAAGAATCGGATAAAGAAAAATATCGTTTATAATCAGATGTATAGCAATTTCTTTTATCTTTACATTGCTTGATGTAATTTTTTTTGATTTCTTTATAATCTACAACGAAAATATTTTTTATTTTAGATTGAAGCTCCTCTCCAAATGGTAATTCAATGATTAAATGGTAAATTTTTTTTATTTCAACGTCTAAATCAGAGGTTTCTCCCATAATTAATCCTCTAATTGCATTTACTTCTTGCATTTTCTTTATTGTGGTCAAAAATACAGACTGGAATTTAGATTCAATATCTTTCCTATCAGCGGTGTAAACTCCCTCCAATCCATGCCTACTTATACTCTGCTTAATATTCTCAACCGCACTTGAATAAAACAAGACATCAGTGTAAATATTATTATTTCGTATTAACTTGATAATCTTATCGCCGTGCTCAGAGTTTTTGAGCGTAAAATCTACCAATAACATATCAAATTTTTTCAACCCATCTACACCTATTAGATCTTGAATTTGTTGTATGTTATCTTTCCTTTCGGATACTAATTCGAAGCCTACTTCTTCGAGTGCACTTTTGAAAAGCTCAAGCGTTGTATCATACCATGATAGTTCATCTTCAATCCATAGTATATTGTAAGTTATTTTCATGAGGAAAACGTTATAATTAGTTCAAAGCCATCTGTATATTTAGGATTATATGATATTTTTCCTTTCAAATTATCTTCAACAATTCGTTTTACATGACTCAAACCAAGTCCAGCGCCTTTCGTAGTTGTTATTCCCTCTTCAAAAATCATACTATAGTTAGATATTAAGCTATCTAATGGTTTGCCAATATCTTTTATGGATAAGCATGTTTTAGCATTATCTATATAAAATTCAAATATTATTTTTAATGCTTTTTTCTTTCTTGAATTACTTAAAATGTTATCTATTGCAGTACACAATTCAATTGGCTCAAACGTCTTAACAAAAGATATATTATTACTAATAAATTCAATATCAATATCGTCATATAATATTTTATATATATCTTCCAGATAAACCCTGATATAATTCACAATATCTTCTTTTGTTTCAATAAGTGCCTCTAAAAAATTAGATTTTGTCGTAAAGCGTGTCAAGGTCGAAATTTTTTCATTAGCAAAGCTGACTCCTTTTATAAAGCTAAGTAACTCTTTATTAGGAATGGTTTCTCCAGAATCCATTTTGCGCTTTAACAAAAGTATTTTCTTTGAAATGTCATCTGAATATACCCCAATAATATGATTAGAGTCACGCAAGTCTTTATACTCTATCGTATCTGCAGCTCTACTACGTTTGATTTGTTCTTCTCGCTTTTTGACAGTATTTTCTGCTTCTTTCCTTTTCTTTTCTTCCTCTTTTGCCCTTTGTTCGGCCTTTAGCTTCTCGTTTTCTGCCTTAATCCGTTCATTCTCTGCTCTAACTCTATCAAATTCTGCCTTTTGCCTTTTTTCTTCTTCCTTTTTTGCCCTTTGTTCGGCTTTCCATTTTTCCTCTTCTGCATCCCTTGCTCGTTTCTCCGCCTCTTTCCGTTTTTGTTCTTCTTCGAGGGCTCTTCTTTCTGCGTCTTCTTTTTCTTGTTGCAATTTACGGAAAGCCGCTTCTGTGCGGGTAATAGTTTGGTGCAACTCCGAATCTCCGGTTGTTTCTGCAATTTTCTCCAAGTCTTTAATGAACTTGGGTTGAACTTCTTCCAAATTTTCGTTAATTACATCAACCAAATCTTTGTTGAATTCTACTATTTCGACATCTCTTTCATCAGATAGGTTCCTAATCAAACGGATAAAGTCTATTTTACTTCCAACATTTGATTTAGCAATGGAAACATCTTCGGAATCTTTATCCTTTAATAATAGTTCGTCCCGAAATTTTTGTGCATCATCATCTGATTTGAAATACGTATTCCTTTTAAACGCTTCTCCCCATAGGACGCCAGTAACATACCTCTCTAATCTTTTAAATCCTTTCAGAAAAAAGACATCTATTAGCTGTCGGTATCCGTTTGTTTCAACTAACCCTCCATCACGGCTGGAAACTTCTTTAAATTGTCCTGTATTATCTGTGGTAATATCAACCCGCCCAAATAAATCTCTCGAAGACAAGAATCGATTATAACCTTGTTGTGCCCTAAAGTCAAGCCCCCAGCTATCATCACCTGTATTTCCGTATGGTTGCACCCTAAAGCCATTTTTGAACAGAAAGATAGAACCATAATTAACAGGCTCAACACCCATTTTCTTTGTAAAATTAAACTTTGCGCTACGGTTTAGATAGTACAAATTAATTGAGAGGTTATCTATGAAAGGATTAAACTTATTTTTTTCTTTAATATGATATATAAGTGTTTCCCTATCAATCAATTTTGTTTCTATTGTACTATTATCTATCCTTACAACTATTTGGGTCGTTTTCAATTTAAAAATATCAATTATAGAATTGTTTATTTTCCCATTGATTTTATCCCTATCTATATATTTAGCTACATCATTTCCATTCTTATCTTTTTTGAGAGCATTATCTTCTTGTCTTTCCCGTTCACAAATAATTTCAATGTTAAAATCCGTAGTTTCTGAAAACGGATTAATTAATTTCTCAAGTGAATGTTTTAAAGCTGTTATTTTTCCCCTGTCCCAATCTTCTGTGTTTTCAATTTCTAAAATTGTACCATGTTTAGAATTATTTGGAAATTTTAAAGGATACTTGTCAAGTGTATGATGAGGCACCTTAACTTTTTCAAAATCTTCCTTTTGATCTTTCTCAAATTCATTCCAACTTATTGTTAGCTGCTCAATTAATTGACCTTCTTTTTGTGTTGTCAGAATTAAATTACTTCCAAGTCTATCGCAAGAAAAGCGTCCAATTCCTTTGGCGCCTGCGTAATATTTTCGTACATTGATTTTATCGCGATAGGATACTCTTTTATCATCTCTATCATCGTCTGAATTTTCTTCAATATCTTCCGTCCCATCATTCTTTGCAGAGTATGCAACCGCCAACCATTTTGCACACAAGTCGCTATACGACATGCCTTTGCCGTCATCGGAAATGGTGATTTTGTTTTTCTCAAACGTGATAACAACATCATTTGCACGAGCATCATACGAGTTTTTTACCAGCTCAAAAATGGCAATATTATCATCAGTAATTAAATCTTTACCAATAATATTTTTCAACCCTGTTTTCACTGAAAAATAGAGTTCATCCATACCGCAACCTATTTAAAATCAAACCTGCTTGCTCCCCAAACAAAGGAGGAATAGCATTACCTACTTGTGTATATCGGGGAACTTCTAATTTCCGTAACTTACCACCAGTAGTATATTTATCTTTAAATTCAAAATAATCAGGAAAGCCTTGTAGCCTTGCGCACTCTCGGACAGTTAGAATACGTGGTTCGCAGTAGTGAATCATGTCGTCGGGATGCGAAGTTACGGTTGGCGATTGCTCATGAGGTTGCAGAGGAACTAAGACTTGTGTGGTGATACCAAGTTTTGTCTTTAAATCCTTGCCGATATCTTTGCACTCATGCGTGGTTGACTGTATATACTGTAGCCTTGCAATTACTTTATCCGTTTGCTTTGCAAAGCTATGGCTATTTGGAAACAGCTGTTTTTTAGTTTTTTCCCTTACAAAATGTTGATATTTTGATGCGACAACTTTATATACTCCACTTTTAAATCCTTTTCTATCGGGAGTATCAATAACCCCACTATCGCTAATTAAGTCCGACAAAGCGTCCTCAACGGTAGGATTTACTTCAAGCTTCTTTTGCTTTAAGAATTTGAATTTATTTTCCTCTAACTCCCTAAAAAACGACTTTGCCCTCTCCTCACTCGACCCCTTTATATCATTCCGGATACCTACCAAAATGAAACGGGTACGCTTTTGTGGAATACCATAATCGCCAAAATTCACCAATTGTCCATATACATTATAGCCCTCTTCACTAAGTCTTGAAGTTACAATTTGAGAGTACTTTTTACAATTAGCAGCATTATTACGAAACTCCATTGTAAAACCTTTTACATTCTCAAAAAAAATGATGTCAGGTTTTACTAATGACACAAATTTGACATAGGAATCTATCAACTTATTACGTTCGTCATTCTCGTTGCGTCGCCCTGCGATGGAAAAACCCTGACATGGGGGACCGCCGGCTACTAACGTCACTTTTCCACGGAGTTTCTTCAATTCAGTGGCATACTGATCAATTACAACATTAATATCATGCGCTTGTTGAGGTAACCATTTGGGCCATTTGAAGTGTCTTGCCCCATCTATCAGGTTAAACTCCAATGTTTTGAATGCTTGTGGACTTCTCTCAATGGCAAAAAGTCCTTTCCATCCGGCATTATGCAAACCTAAAGACAAACCACCACAGCCGGCGAAAAGGTCAATATATGTTTTCTTTTGGTGTCTTCCCATTTTCAAATGTCTAATTTTTATTCTACCAACTGCTTTAAGTTTGTTTTATTTGTTATTTTATTTGTCAAGCTATTTTATTGGTAGCGTTTGCAAAAGTAATGATAATAAATTGAATGTTCAAAAAAAATACAACCTTTTAAAATACAAAATGAGCATATTTCTCAATGTTATCGCTTTTGCGGTTGAGTCAACTCCCTGCCTTTGAACTTTCTGATAAGCATTTTGACGGTTACATTGCTGTGTCTGTACTCCAAAAATCTCGTGTCTTGTTCGAACTGCAACTTATAACTTGTGAGGTTCGTTTTTCTCAACTTCTCCGTATTTCATTTGCTTGTTTTTGCAAGCAAAGGTATGAAAAATAATCGCTTGTTATTTTGTTGAATATGGCATTTATTGTTTTGAACTACTTAGAATAATAGTAAAATACTGATAAACAAAATCGTTCGAACGTTTCCAGATTGTTACTTAAGGATACTTTCCGGTGACACAAAAAATGTTTTTTAGACGATAAAAACTTTGTTGTATATTTGCAGCAAAAAAATTGTTGACCTTTGTAACAGGGGTATTCTAAGCCGGATTTGAAATTCAACCTTCTCCATACCGATTCCGAAACTTCAGCGCGCTGCGGGCGCCTGCGTACGGCGCACGGCGACGTGCTCACGCCTATTTTCATGCCGGTGGGCACGGCCGCCACCGTCAAGGGCGTTTTTCACCGCGACTTGGAGCAGGAGGTGGGCGCGGAAATTATTTTGGGCAACACCTACCACCTCTACCTGCGCCCGGGCGTGGAGACGCTGGAGGCTGCCGGCGGGCTGCACAGGTTTTCGTCGTGGAGCAAGCCGATACTTACCGACAGCGGCGGCTATCAGGTGTTTTCGCTGGCCGCCAGCCGCAAGCTCTCCGACGAGGGATGCCTGTTTCAGTCGCATATCGACGGGTCGCGGCACCTGTTTACGCCGGAAAGCGTGGTGGATGTTCAGCGCAGCATTGGCGCAGACGTCATCATGGCGCTCGACGAATGCCCGTCCGGCACGGCTGAGTATGGCTACGCAAAGAAATCGCTGGCGCTCACGCAGCGCTGGCTCGAGCGGGGCGTAAGCCGCTTTGACGCCACCGCGCCAAAGTACGGGTTTGAGCAAATGTTTTTCCCCATTGTGCAGGGCTGCGTTTATCCGGACTTGCGAAGGGCTGCCGCCGAGCACGCCGCCGCGCTCAGCAGGGACGGCTACGCAATTGGCGGCTTGGCGGTGGGCGAGCCGGCGGAGCAAATGTACAGGATGGTGGAGCTGGTCAACCAAATCTTGCCGGCGGACAAGCCGCGCTACCTCATGGGGGTGGGTACGCCGGAAAACCTGCTGGAGGCCATTGCGCTGGGCGTAGATATGTTTGACTGCGTAATGCCCACCCGCAACGGGCGCAACGGAATGCTGTTCACCTCGCAGGGTACTATCAACATACGCAACCAAAAGTGGGGGCGCGACTTCTCCCCCATCGACGCGGCGGCGCACACCTTTGTGGATACCACGTACAGCAAGGCCTACCTGCGCCACCTGTTTGTGGCCAACGAAATGCTCGGCGCGCAAATTGCCAGCCTGCACAACTTGGGCTTCTACCTGTGGCTGGTGCGCGAGGCGCGGGCGCACATCGCCGCCGGAACGTTTGCCGCGTGGAAGCAAAGCATGGTTAAAAAAGTGTCATCCCGAATTTAAACGAGAGAAGCAATGAAAATACTTGACTGGTATATTATAAAAAAATTCTTGAGCTCCTACGTCTTCGCCGTGCTCGCCATGACGTTTATCATCATCATTTTTGACGTCGCCCAAAAGATAGACAGCTTTGTAACGAAGCAGGCGCCCCTCTCGGCCATCATGTTCGACTTCTACGCCAACTATGTACCCTACTTTGTCAACATATTCAGCGCCCTGTTTACCTTTATCGCCGTCATATTCTTCACGTCCAAAATGGCCAACCACACGGAGATTGTGGCCATGCTCTCCAACGGCGTCAGCATGGGGCGCATCATGCGGCCGTACATGATAGTGGCCACGCTGATAATGCTGGCAAACTGCTATCTGGCAAACATCATCATTCCTCCGGCCTCCGTCCGCAGGTACAACTTTGAGGTAAAATATTTGAGAAATCCGTACCAAAACAGGGATCGCCACATTCACCGGCAAACGCAGCCCAGCAACTTTGCCTACCTCGAAAGCTTCAACGTGCGCACCCAAACGGCCTACAACTTTTCGCTGGAGTGCGTAAGCGACAGCGGGCTCGTGTCGAAGCTGACCTCGAGCGAAGCCGTGTGGGACACGACAAAGAACGTGTGGCGCGTGTCGCGCTACGTGATACGCACCATTGGCGACAGCGGCGAGGTGATACGCACCGGAGCATCGCTGGATACGGTGATAAACCTTACGGGAAAGGACTTATCCGTCCGCGTCGACAAGCTGGTGGAAACCATGGGCTACCGCGAGCTGAACGAGTACATCAACATGCTGACGCTGCAGGGCGCCTCCAACGTTGACGAGGTGCTCATCGAAAAGCACAAGCGCTTTGCCTACCCCATGGCGAGCGTCATCCTCACCGTTATTGGCGTTGCGCTCTCGTCGCGCAAAATGCGGGGCGGAATGGGGCTGCACATTGGCTTGGGGGTGGGGCTTAGCTTTGCGTATATACTTTTTCAGCGGTTTAGCGAAATGTTTGTGCAGGGAGGCTGGCTCACGCCCGCCATTGCCCTGTGGATACCGAACATTTTATTTGCCGTTATTGCCGTTTGGCTCTACAGAATAACACCGAAGTAGAATTAGGAATTACGAATTAGGAATTACGAATTAATTCCCAATTCTTAATGACGTTGTTGTAGCGATGCCTGTCATTCCGACCGGAGCGCGCGGAGATGCGAGGAGATTTCCCGCTCCGCTCAAAATAACGGCAAGGGCGGGCGTCATTTCCAATTCGTAATTCCTAATTCGTAATTCCTAATTCCTAATTCGTAATTCCTAATTCATCCATGCATCGTTCATCAAACATAGAGATAAAAAATAAGCGCGCCACCTTTGACTACGAGCTGGTGGAAACGTTCACAGCCGGCATGGCGCTCACGGGAACAGAGATAAAGGCCATTCGCGAGGGCAAGGCCGCCCTTGCCGACGCGTACTGCATTTTTATCAACGGCGAGCTGTGGGCAAAAAATATCCACATATCGGAGTACCGCTTTGGCACCTACAGCAACCACAACGCCAAGCGCGACCGCAAGCTGCTGCTGCAAAGGCGGGAGCTGCAAAAGCTTCTGCGCAAAACCAAGGAAAAGGGCCTGACGATTGTTGCCCTCCGCATCTTTATCAACGAAAAAGGTCTCGCCAAGCTAAGCATTGCCCTCGCCCGAGGCAAAAAAGCCTACGACAAGCGCGAAAGCATCAAAGAAAAAGACCTGCGCAGGGAAGAGCAGAGAATTAGGAATTAAGAATTAGGAATTAGGAATTAGGAATGACGTTGCTGCAACGTTACACGCTTTGCGTCATTGCGAGCGTAGCGAAGCAATCCGGAGCAAAGGTGGAAGCTCTGCGGAAGCACATATTTTTTACTCCAATTTAGAGAATTTGAAATAATTATTGTATATTTGCGCCGTTAATATTAAACGAAACAATTTTTTTGCTTATGACATACACAGCGCGGTAACGCGCAGACATACATAAAAAGCATTGTGCTTTTATTCTTCGCTTATCCTAAAATCTAGCAATTTGACGATATTCAATGAAGAATAAGTTGCAATGTTCACGCTTGTGCGTGAACTTGACTTATTCCTATTGAATTTGGTTATGCTAGATACCATGGATAGCGGGGAGCAGTTGAGTTTCACGCTTTTTTTATGTCCCTACGTGGACGCCCAACCACCATCAACGGGCAGAGGAGCAGAAACCTCTCCAAACAACGGGCGGACTACTTCCCACGAAAAGCCTTTAGAGTAGAGGGAACAACAAATTCAACTTCAAAAAAATGAAACAGAATTACAAGATTTCTTTGTGTGCTTTGCTGCTCGTTGGC
>JAITQP010000160.1 GCA_031288885.1 Prevotellaceae bacterium
CCGGCTATGCTGCTGACGCTGATGCCGCGGAAGTTTCCTATGCGCGCCAGCTGGTCTTCCACCTGCCGCTGCTTGCAGCGGAGCTGCTCGGGGTAGGGTAAGGGCTGCCACTTGCAGCCTCCGCACACGCCGTAGTGCTCGCAGAAAGGCGCAACGCGCTGCGGCGACGGCGAAACGAGCCGCGTAACGTATCCCTCCATGAAGCTGCTGCGCCGCTTGCTCACCTGCACATCCACCACGTCGCCGGGCACGGCAAACGGCACAAACAGCGCCATGCCCTCAACGCGCGCTATGGCTTTTCCCTCGGCGGCAACGTCGGTAATGGTTACTTGCTCTAAAAGGGGGAGATTTTTTTGCTTCATGGCTGCAAATGTACGTAAAAATCTTTTATATATGAAAATCAGAAAAATGTCAATATCTTTGCATCCAAAATCAATTTGCACCCACTCTCAAAAAAAAGCAATGCTATTGATATAAACATAAATTATGATATGAGCAAAGAACAGGAACGAAAACTCGGTAAAGTTGATATTAACCCTACTGAAATTCAGCAATCAAAAGAGCTGTACGATAAAATTGCCGTAATCGTTGAGCAAGCGCGGCACAAGGCAGCTACTGCTGTCAATCTTGCAATGGTTTATGCCTATTACGAAGCGGGGCGCTACATTGTGGAAGATGAACAACAGGGCGAACAACGCGCCGAGTATGGCAAAGCGGTACTCAAAGACTTGGCTGCCAAACTTAGCGGTAAGTTTGGCAAAGGGTTTTCTGTGGATAACCTTGAAAAAATGAAACGATTTTATCTTTTATACACTCCTCGAATTTCCGCAACACCGTTGCGGAAATTACAAGCATTAGATAACCAAGAACATGAAATTCCTCCGACAATATCTGAAGAATCTCAGAAACCCGAAACGCAGCCTCATAAATCTCAAATTTGGGGGACAGCGTCTGCGAAACTCCAGTTTACACTCTCGTGGTCGCACTATTTAATTCTGATGCGAATAAAAAACCCTGATGCTCGCCATTTTTACGAAATTGAGGCGACTGAACAGCAATGGAGCGTCCGCCACCTTGCTCGGCAGTGTGCCAGCAGCTTGTACGAGCGTTTGGCATTAAGCCGAAATAGAAACGAAGTGATGCGGCTTGCTAACGAAGGACAAACCATTGAAAAAGCAACCGACATACTGAAAAATCCTTTTACCTTGGAGTTTCTTGGATTGGAAGAAAAATCGGTTTACACTGAAACCGACCTCGAAAACTGTATTTTGAATAATCTGCAAAAATTTTTGCTCGAGATGGGCAAGGGATTTCTCTTCGAGGCGCGACAAAAGCGTTTTACTTTTGATGAGGAGCATTACTTTTTGGATTTGGTATTGTACAATCGACTTCTGCAATGCTACGTATTGGTTGATTTTAAAACTCAGAAAGTCAAACATCAGGACTTGGGGCAGATGCAAATGTATGTAAATTATTATGACCGGAATATTAGAAAATCTTATGAGCACCCAACAATCGGTGTTCTGCTTTGTGAAACAGCAAACCAAACTCTCGTAGAACTCACGTTGCCCCAAGATGCTAATATCTATGCTGCCCAATACGCCCTTTATCTTCCTGACAAGTCGCTGATGCAGAATAAATTAAAAGAATGGATTGATGAATATAATAAAACCTGCTACTAACTTTCCACCAAAAAAACTTTCCCATCTTCGGCGGCGCAGGTGTTTTCGAACACTGTTCGCGCTTCATCTACCAGCGCCTCCACATTTTTGTAGCGGGACGAAAAATGCCCGATGACGAGCTTCTTTACGCCGGCTTCACGGGCTATCTGCGCGGCCTGCAGGGCGGTGGCGTGCCCCCGCTCTACGGCAAAATCGCGCATGCTGTCGGCAAAGGTGGCCTCGTGGTAGAGCAGGTTTACCCCACGCACGCTCTGCGCAACCTCGCGGCAGGCCATGGTGTCGGCGCAGTAGGCGTAGGCGCGCGGCGAGTAGGGCAGGTAGGTGAGCTGCGCGTTCGGCACAACCTCTCCGCTGGGTAGCGTTAGGTCGGCGCCGTTTTTTATGTCCACAATGGCGGGGAAAGGCAGGCGGTACTTTTCTATGGCTTCCTTGAGAATGTTGCGCGGCGGCGTTTTTTCGCAAAATAAAAAGCCGCTGGTTGGCACTCGGTGGTGGAGCGGAAATGAGGCAATGGAGAGGTGTTTGTCCTCCAAAATAACCTCCTTTTGCTCGCAGCTCAGCTCGTGCACCGCAAGCTCGTAGGTTACTCCCTCGCCAAAGTAGCGCAGGTGACCGTCCAGTATTTGCTGCATTCCTTTTGGCGCGTGGATGTGCAGTGGTTTTTTGCGCCCCAGCATGCTCATGGTCGAAATTAAGCCGAAAATCCCCAGCACGTGGTCGGCGTGCAGGTGGCTTATGAGCAAATGGTCGATTTTGAGCATCGGCAGTCCGTATTTGCACAGCTGCATTTGCGCCCCTTCGCCGCAATCTACGAGGTAGTGGCAGTGGCATATGCTCACCAGCTGCGCCGAGGGAAATCGGTTAGCCGTGGGGAGAGCGGAGCCGCTGCCAAGTATGGTGACGGAGAAAGTCATGGAGCTAAAGTATGATGTATGATGTATGAAGTATGATGCTTAAGGCAGCTTAAGCATGCAATCTCAAATTTTAATCAAAAAAATCCCCTGCTTGTGCAAGACAGGGGATTTTTTTCGTTAGGAAGAATATTAGGCTATTCTTTGGTTTCTGGGTTTGCGTCAGCTTCCGGTTTTGCGTCAGCTTCGGTTTCCGGTTTTGCGTCGGCTTCGGCAGCTGTGCTTACCTCGCTTGCCTCAACTTCCGGTTTTACCTCAACTTCCGGTTTTACCTCGGCTTCCGGTTCCGGTTTTACTTCCGGTTTTGCCTCCGGCGCTGGTGCTGCGGCAGCTTTCTCAGCCTCCTTTTTCTGTCCGGTGTTTTCCATTTCCGTTTTCAGGGCAGCCAATCCGGAGATATCGCCCAAGGTGGTTTTCTCCAGCGAAGCCTTTACCCGCTTTATGGCCTTTTGGGTGCTTTCGGCTTCCTCCTTGCGGCTCACCTCGTCGCCGTCGCGCTTGGCGTCTTCATACGTCCTGCTGTGCGAGAGGATAATGCGCTTGGAGTTTTTGTTGAATTCAATCACCTTAAAGGGCAGCTTTTCGTCGATTTTGGCAGGCGTTCCGTCCTGCTTCACGAGGTGCTTGGGGGTTACAAAGCCTTCCACGCCGTACTGCAGGGCGACAAGCGTACCTTTTTCCATGATTTCGGTAATGGTGCCTTCGTGTATGCTGTCAACGGTGAAGATTGTTTCAAATACGTCCCACGGATTTTCCTCAATTTGCTTGTGGCCAAGGCTCAGGCGGCGGTTTTCCTTATCCACCTCAAGCACTACCACCTCGAGCTCTGCGCCAATTTGCGTAAACTCGTTGGGGTGCTTAATTTTCTTCGTCCAGCTCAGGTCGCTGATGTGCACCAAGCCGTCCACGCCCTCCTCTATCTCCACAAACACGCCAAAGTTGGTAAAGTTGCGCACCTTAGATTTGTGGTGCGAGCCAACGGGGTACTTCTGCTCAAAGTTTTCCCACGGGTCGGGTTTCAGCTGCTTAATGCCCAGCGACATTTTGCGGTCTTCCTTGTCCAGCGTGAGGACAACGGCCTCCACCTCGTCGCCCACCTTGAGGAACTCCTGAGCGCTCCTGAGGTGCTGCGACCACGACATTTCCGACACGTGTATCAGCCCCTCTACGCCCGGCGCAACCTCCACAAACGCGCCGTAGTCGGCCATTACAACAACTTTTCCGTTAATTTTGTCGCCTACCTTTAGCTCGGGGTTGAGCGACTCCCACGGGTGAGGCGTGAGCTGCTTGAGCCCCAGCGCGATGCGCTTTTTGGCGTCGTCAAAGTCCAGAATTACGACGTTGAGCTTTTGGTCGAGCTTCACCACCTCGTCGGGGTGCGCCACGCGGCCCCAGCTCAGGTCGGTGATGTGGATAAGCCCATCTACGCCGCCCAAGTCGATGAATACGCCGTAGGAGGTGATGTTTTTCACCGTGCCCTCGAGCACCTGCCCTTTTTCGAGCTTTGCGATAATTTCCTGCTTTTGCGCCTCAATTTCGGCTTCGATGAGCACCTTGTGCGACACCACCACGTTGTGGAACTCGGGGTTAATTTTGACCACCTTAAACTCCATGGTTTTGCCAACAAAGATGTCGTAGTCGCGGATAGGCTTTACGTCGATTTGCGAGCCCGGGAGGAAGGCCTCAATGCCAAACACGTCAACAATCATACCGCCCTTGGTGCGGCACTTGATAAATCCTTTGATGACCTCGTCGTTGTTGAGCGCTTCGTTTACCCTATCCCACGAGCGCAGGGAGCGCGCCTGCTTGTGCGAGAGCTGCAGCTGCCCTTTTTTGTCCTCCGTGTTTTCTACGTAAACCTCAACTTTGTCGCCCTCCTTAAAGTCGGGGTTGTAGCGAAATTCGTTAATGCTGATAACGCCTTCGCTTTTATAGCCAATGTTTACCACCACTTCGCGCTTGTTGAGCGTGATGATGGTTCCCTCTACAATCTCACCGGCGCCAACTTTTGAGAGCGTGTCCACGTACTTTCCGGTAATTGTGTTCTTGTCAGCATCGTACAGGTCTTTTTCGCTTTCAAAAGCATCCCAATCGAACTTTTCGATGTCGGCGGAAGCGTTTGTTACCTGCACCTTGGAGCGTAGCTCAATCGCTTCATCCTGAAAATCTTGAGCCGATTCTTTTTCGACGGCAACAATGGGCTGTTCCACATCTTGCACGTCCTCGTTTTGTTTTTCTATCATTATTTGAATGATCTTTATGGGTTAGACATTATTTTAACTATCGCTCCCTACTTTAAAATAGGGGCAGCAAAGGTACAAAAATTGTAAACCCAAAATTCATATGCTGTCGCCGCGTTTGTTAACAAAACACAATATTTGGGCGCAAAATATATCCAACTTTTGGGCAGGTGGACGTAAAAGAGGGGGTATTTACCACGCAGCAAGCTACGTAGTGATGAAGGGCAGCAGGTCGCCCTCATCCACTATGCCGACCACCTTTCCGGCGGCGTTGACAACGGGCGCGTTGTCTATTCTCCGCTGGCTGATAATTTTTGCCGCCTCCACCGCTTTCATGGTGTCGGTTAGCGATATGGGCTGCTTGGTCATGACCTCGGCAACGCAGCGCTGGAGCAGCGCGCTGTCCGTTTGCAGGTGGCGGCGCAAATCGCCGTCGGTGAAAAATCCGGCCAGCGTGCCGTCGCTGTTGACCACCGCCGTTGCGCCGCTTTTGGTTTTGGTCATTACCAGCAGCGCGTCCTTTACCGTGGCGCTGATGGGCACGGTGGGGTTGCGCTCGCCGCTCTGCATGATGTCCACAACGGTGCAGGTGAGCAGCTTGCCCAGCATGCCGCCCGGGTGGAAGAGCGCAAAGTGCTCCTGCTCAAATTTTTTGATTTTCATCAGGCAAATTGCCAGCGCGTCGCCAACGCCGAGCATGGCGGTGGTACTCGAGGTGGGGGCAAGGTTGTAGGGGCAGGCTTCGTGCATCTGCGGCAGCGTGATGTGCAGGGCGGATTTTTTTGCCAAATCCGACTGCGCGCTGCTGCTCATCCCAATGATGGTAATGTTGCGCTGGCGCAGGATGGGGAGTATTTTGTTGAGCTCGTCGCTATGCCCCGAGTACGAGAGCGCAAAAATCACGTCGTGCTCCGTTACCATGCCCAAGTCGCCGTGCAGGGCTTCGGTGGCGTGCACAAATATTGCGGGCGTGCCGGTGGAGGCGAGCGTTGCCGCAATTTTGCGCCCTATAATGCCGCTCTTGCCAATGCCCACCACCACCACGCGACCGTGGCACGTGGCTATGACCTCAACCGTCTGCACAAAGGCGTCGTTCACCGCCGCCTCGCACGCCGCCAGCGATTGCACCTCCGTGCGTATAACGCCCAGCGCAATGCTTTTTACCTCCGCCGCGTCTATGTTCAGGCTTTCGATAGCTGTTTTTTTGTTTTCCATCGCGTAAATTTAATGTTATTTATTAGTT
>JAITQP010000297.1 GCA_031288885.1 Prevotellaceae bacterium
GTTGCAAATCTCAAGTATTTCATCTAATTTTACCCGCAAAAAAAATTTAATCAACTTTTACGCAATGAAAAATCTTTTTACCACCCTTGCTTTGACCTTGGCGGCAGGCGCTCAGGCGTTTGCGTGCACCAACTTTATCGTAACTAAAGGCGCATCCAAAAGCGGCGCCTGCATTATCTCCTACTCCGCCGACTCGCACGTGCTGTACGGCGAGCTGTACCACTATCCGGCTGCGCTGCATCAGGACGGCGACATGCGCAAGGTGTACGAGTGGGACAGCAAAAAGCTGCTGGGCGAAATCCCCGAGGCAACGGAAACCTACAACGTAGTGGGCAACATGAACGAGCACGCGCTCGCCATTGGCGAAACTACCTTTGGCGGACGGCATGAGCTGCACGACACCTCCGGCCTGATGGACTACGGAAGCCTCATCTACATTGCGCTTCAGCGCGCCAAAACCGCGCGGGAGGCGATAACGGTCATTGCAAATTTGATGGAGAAGTACGGCTACTGCTCGGAGGGGGAGTCGTTTTCGATTGCCGACCCCAGCGAGGCGTGGATTTTGGAGCTGATAGGGAAAGGCAGCCGCGAGGTGAAGAACGCCAAGGGCAAGCCTTTTGCCAAAGGCGCGGTGTGGGTTGCCGTGCGCATCCCCGACGGATACGTGAGCGGGCACGCCAATCAGGCGCGCATACAGACGTTTCCCCTTGCCGACGGCAAGAAGTCTATCACCGCAAAGCAGATGAACAAAAACTTTCCGGCGAGCGCAGAGGTGGTTTACGCCGACGACGTGGTTGACTTTGCCCGCGCCTGCGGCTACTTTAGCGGCAAGGACGCGGATTTTTCTTTTTCCGACACGTACAACCCCGTTGACTTTGGCGGCGCACGCTTTTGCGACGCGCGCGTGTGGTCGTTCTTCAAGGACGTAAACAACGATATGCAGCCGTACCTTGACTACGCCATGGGGCACAACCTGAAGCATCGCATGCCGCTCTACGTAAAGCCCAACCGCAGCTTGGGCGTGGAGGACATTGCCGCCGCCATGCGCGACCACTACGAGGGCACGCCTATGGACATGCGGAAGGACGTTGGCGCGGGCGCGTACGCATGCCCGTACCGCTGGCGACCCATGACGTGGGAGCTCGACAGCGTGGGCTACGTGCACGAGCGCGCAACCGCCACGCAGCAAACCGGCTTCTGGTTTGTTGCCGAGAGCCGCGCGCCGCGCACGGGAGGCATCCTCTGGTTTGGCGTGGACGACGCGGCAACGTCGTGCCTCACGCCCATTTTCAGCTGCTCCACCAGCGTGCCGAGGTGCTTTGCCGTGGGCAACGGCGACATGCTCACCTACTCGCCCACCGCAGCGTTTTGGCTGTTCAACCGCGTGACCAACTTTGCCTACTCGCGCTACGACGCCATGAGCGCCGACATTCTAAAGGTACAGCGGGAGTTCGAGGAGGAGTCCCTGCGCATGGTGGACAAGGCAATTCAGCAAATACAGGACATTTCCCCGTCGGAGCTGCAGGCGGCCATGCTCACGGACTGGTCGATAAATCGCGCCGAGGAGCTGATGAAGCGTTGGCAGCAGCTGGACGCCTACCTGCTCGTAAAGTATATCGACGGCAACATTAAAAAGGAAAAGGACGGCGCGTTTGAGCGTACGCCCCACGACGCCTGCCCGTCGCCCCTCCAGCCGCAGCTGCCCGAAAAATTCCGCAGGGCAATTGTGAACGACAACGGCGAAACGCTGAAGGTGTGGAAAGAAGATTGACGACTTGAGAAAGCATTCTTAACATAATTTATGACCAGCCAAATTATTTGCAGCATGAAAAAAACAATTTTACTCTCCGCCGCGGCGATGCTTTCGTTAGCATCGTGCACAACCATTGACAGCGGAAGCATTGGTATTAAGTTCAAAAAGTGGTCGTCCGACAAGGAGGAGCAGGGCGGCGTAAGGGGGACGTGCAAAGGCTTTGTGTGGTTTAACCCGTTTACCGAAAAAGTGTTTGAGTATCCGCTCTACGTTCAGCGAAAGGTGTACGACGATATTGAGGTCAATACGAAAGACGCCAGCATTTTCAAGATGTCGCCCGTCATTGCCTACCGGTTGGACGCCGACAAGGCGATTTACGTTTTTGTCAAGTACCGGCAAAACTTGGCAAACATAGAGGATGGCTACATTCGCACGTGCATTTATGAGGCGTACCGGACGTGCGGCAACTCGTTTGCGTCCGACTACCTTATGAGCAACCGCGCCGAGTTTGAGCGCGAAGTGCGCAACCGGTTGGACAAAAGCTTGCAGTCGGAGGGATTTATTGTGGAGGAATTTACGGCGCAAATTACGCCTCCCAGCAGCCTGCGCACCGCCATTGACGCAAAAAACGAGGCGGTGCAAAACGCCCTGAAGGCCGAAAACAAGGTGAAAGAGGCGGAGGCCAACGCCAAGATTGAGGTGGCGCGCGCCGAGGGCGAGGCAAAAGCGTTGCGCATAAAAGGCGACGGGGAAGCGTACTACAACCGCGTTGTTGCCGCCTCGCTAAACGACCTGCTCGTCAGGCAGTATGCACTCGAAAAGTGGGACGGAAAGCTGCCCACCTACACCGGCGCCGGAAATGTTCCGATTATAAACATGAAGTAGCAGCTAACGTTTTGCGAGATTTTGGGTTAAAAGTTAGGGCATGAAAGCAATAGATGTTTCCTTTCTGGAGCGCTGCACGGCAACGCTGAGCAACGCGCTGGAGCTGCTTCAGGTATCGCAAGCCGGAAGTGTAAGTTCTGACATGTACCGCTCCGCCTGCATCAAGGAGTTTGAAATCATCATAGAGCAAAGCGGCAAGCTGCTGCGAAAAGCGCTCAAGCCCTACTTTGCATCCTCGCAGGCGGTGGACAGGCTCACGTTCAAGGATGTGTTTCGCCATGCGGTGTTGCGCAGCATAATCACCGCCGATGAGTGCGAGAGGTGGCTGCAGTACCGCGATAGCCGCAACGATACCGCGCATGAGTACGGCGCAGATTTTGCCGAAAAGACGCTCGACCTACTCCCCCAGCTTATCGGCGACGCAGCACGCTTGGTAGCCGCTATTAGGCAACAAAACCACAACAATGAATTATGCTAATCAGGGAAAAAGATAGAACCACGCTGCTGCAAATATTTTCGTCCGTAAAGTTGCCGTTTGAGGTCTGGGCCTACGGCAGCAGGGTGGACGGCAGCGCCCACGAGGGCAGCGACCTTGACTTGGCGCTAAGAACATCCGACCTGAAGCCTCTTCCGCGCAGCACATTCGCGGAGCTGACAGGTAAAATACAGGACAGCACCATTCCCATCTTGGTAGAGCTGCGCGATTGGGCGCTGCTGCCCGAAAATTTCCACCGGAACATAGCGCAGCAGCACGAAATACTTTACAGCAACCTTTGAGCCTTTAACCCGAACGCCATCTAAAAATTGAGCTCCATCTCCGATACGCTTATTGCGTGGTACAGCCCCAACCGCCGCGACCTGCCTTGGCGAAAAACCAAAGACCCCTACTCCATTTGGGTTTCCGAAGTTATTTTGCAGCAAACGCGCGTGGCGCAAGGGCTGGACTACTACCACCGGTTTTTGCAGGCTTTTCCCACCGTGCAGTCGCTGGCGGCGGCTCCGCTCGACGACGTGATGCGCGTGTGGCAAGGGCTGGGCTACTACACGCGCGCGCGAAACATGCACGCGGCGGCAAGGCAGGTGGCGAGCGAGCACGGCGGAAAATTCCCCAACACCTACGAGGGCCTGCGGTCGCTGCGCGGCGTTGGCGACTATACGGCGTCGGCCATCGGCGCGTTTGCGTTCAACATCCCCCGTCCGGCGGTTGACGGAAACGTGTACCGCATTTGGTCGCGCATCTTCGGCGTATTCACCCCCATCGACACGCCGGACGGGCAAAAGGAGCTCTACCAAATAGCGCTTGAGCAGCTGGACAAAAAACGTCCAAACATCTTCAACCAAGCCATTATGGATTTTGGGGGAACGCTGTGCACGCCCAAAAATCCGCTCTGCGGCAGGTGTCCGGTGTCCGACATTTGCTACGCCTTTCGCAACAACGCGGTGCCCCTGCTGCCCGCCAAGTGCAAAAAGGTAAAGGTCACCAACCGCTACTTTGCCTACCTGATGGTGCGCCACAGAGACGACACCTTTATCCGCCGGCGCGAGGGAAAGGACATATGGAACTCGCTCTACGAGTTTCCGCTGATAGAAACGCGCGGCAGCACGTCGCTAAGGGCGCTGAAAAAAACGCAGGAGTGGAAGGAAATGTTTGGCAGCGTAGCGCCGGAGGTGCTGCACGTTTCGCCTTGCCTTAAGCACGTGCTGAGCCATCAGCACCTGTACGTGCAGTTCTACATTCTGGAGGTCAGCGCGGCGCCCTACTTTCTTTCCACCAACTTTCTCCGCGTAAAAACCAACAGCATGGGCGAATACCCCACGCCACGGCTAATAGACGGCTACATGGCAGCAGAGCCCGTAGAAAAATACTTTCTTAGTGATTAGTTATTAGTGATTAGTGATTAGTAGCGCGAAGCGTGGTTTGTAGGGGCGGGTTTCAAACCCGCCCTTGGTGCATCACGGCGGTAAATACAAAGGGCGGGTTTGAAACCCGCCCCTACGATGCACACGCTTCGCGCCATTAATCATTAATCATTAACCATTAATCATTAATCATTCTAAAAAGAATCTTTTGTCGAAGTTTACCAGATAGAGCTGCTCGGTGGCGCGGGTGAAAGCCGTGTAGAGCCAGCGCAGAAACTCAACGTTTACCATTTCGTCGGTGAGGTAGCCGTGGTCAAC
>JAITQP010000309.1 GCA_031288885.1 Prevotellaceae bacterium
CTAAGGTGAGGGAGAAGTGTGAGTTCGGTTGTTTCGACCAGCTAAAATGAAAACGAGAAATTCGTATAAGATTTAAATTATGGAATAATTTTACCCCTTTACGCTTGCCTCCTATGCTGAAGATATTTAATTCATTGGTTTCGTGGTATTTTATAAATTTAGTAATGCCAATTATCATACCAATTTTTTTCCTGTGGACATGTAATTTTCCTACGGGAAAAGAGAATTCCGTTAGCAAGATTTTTATAGAGTTGCTACAAAATGGCTTTTTTATTTTTACAAGTTCACTGCTGTTTGTCAGCATATTTCAAGATGCTAAAATAGTAAAATTGGCAATAGACGGGTTTGATTATTTACTCTTGTTCTTTTTTCTGTTTTCGGTAGGAATCATATATATGTCTGATAACCCGATAAATCGGATATCGGATAAATTTAATTTTAAAGATGAATTTGAAACAGTAAAATTTGTATTTCTATTTGGGATTATGGTTGGCACCTATGTAAAGTTGAAAGTTCTTTGGCGGCAGCAATTCAATGTTGGCTTTATTGAACACTCAATTGAATTTGTAAAAAAACTAAAACGTAAACACGTGTAATATTATGGAGTTTATAAAAATTATTGCCCCTTGGTTGCCTGTCTTGGCAGCGATATATATTTTGATAGAATGCCGCTACTATATATTAGCGTTATATCTTATTGTTAAGAAAAAACTTACTACTCCTGCATTAACCGCGAGCAAACAGCGGATAGCCTCAGAAGTCACGTCCCCTGCACCCGCAAAACCTTTGATAAATCACCCCTGTCAGTCTTTACTGAATTGCGAAGCATTGATGATTTTTAGTAGCTGCCTCTCTAACGAGGGGGAAGAATTTGATGATAAAAAAAATAGAGTAAGGTTTGACAACGAACAAGTCAACAATGCGGTTTCCAGATTATTAAAAAGCAACGAAATGTAGTAAAGATGGAAAAGTATAAGTGGCGAGAATTTTCAGAGGAAAGGCAACGCAAAGAATCTGAAAGATTTGATACTTTAGTTAAAGGCTATAAAAAATTCTGTTCATGTCAGCTATTTCCTCAAACACAAGAAGTTGTTTGCTTAAATCGGGCTATCCTCTCTGGAGTAGTACGCTCCTACTTTGATGACATTGATAGGTTTAAGGATTATACAGGCTCTGAGCATGCCGATAAGCACAAGCAGGCAGCCTATACTATCAAATGGATTGCAAAGTTAAAACCTATTCAAATCAAAATTGACACGGAGGATGATGCAGTATACGAAAAAAAGCCGCAAGAATTACTGAAAATAAATGCCCTCTTTGCTATTTACGTCGGCATTGTGCTGTTTCTTGATGAGCGAATATTCCCTCTTATGTCGCAAACGGTTTTAAATCACTTGATATACACCGCTATGTTCAGAGATATATCAGGGCGTCAGCTGGCCTTAACGCTATACTTAATGGAGCGGCTGGTAGCTTGCTACCATAAAAACCCGAACGAAGAGTTTAAAATGTAGCTGCGGCGCACGAAAATATGAGTGGAAGTGGTATGGCTAAGCGGCGGATTATTCTTATAAACATGTATATAAAGATTTATCCGCCGGAATGAAGCCTGTATCCATATTTACATCAACGCAGGTCACTGCATAGCTTTATCAAAGACATCAGGATAAAATACAAAAAGTTTTTAACCCATGGTTTTTTTACGACCATTAAAGTTAAAATTTGCCAAACAACAAGGCGTTAGGAGCATTTCCGGATTGCTTTGTAGCGCGTACAATGACGAAAAATCAGCGTAAAAAAAGTTCCACAACCCTCTGAACCATCCCTTTACAAAAATCCCACCTGAAATACCCCCATTCGCTACCCGTTTCGGAAAATTCATGTATATTTGCAAGGAACAAAAACAACATCATAATAACACTAACAACATACAAATCAACAACGAAATAGTACAAGTTTATGTCAAAATTTTTTGGGAAAACATGGTGGGGGTTGCAGTGGTTAAACGCTTTGTCAAACATTGATTACAGCAACCGCCTGCCACGCGGGAGCGCATACGCCAAGAAAGGCGCCGTGAAGTCGCTCGAAATTCGCGGCAATGCCATCCACGCAAGGGTGCAGGGTACCTACCCAAGCCCCTACAGGGTAACAATCACCGTTCCGTCGTTTTCCGAAAAAGAGGTGGAGGCGCTGGTGAGCGGGCTCGCCGAAAAGCCCGCCATCCTATCCAAGCTGCTCAACCGCGAGCTCGACCCCGAGGCGCTGCGAATTGCCGAGCGGAAGGGGCTGCAAGTTTTCCCCCGACGCTGGAACGATTTTGGCATGGAGTGCAGCTGTCCGGACTCGGCGGTGCCCTGCAAGCATTTGGCGGCGGTGGTTTACAAGATTAGCGCCGAAATTGACAACAACCCTTTCCTGATTTTTCAGCTGCACAACGTTGATTTGCCCAAGGAGCTCGGAAAAGTTGACGTTCACGTGCTAACCGGACAATCCGAAATTCCTTGCCTTGCCGATGCGCTCAAGCTGCCGTCCGGCAAGCCGGCAGCCAAAGAGCGGCCGCAGGAGCCGTCAGCGCAGCCGGCGGTGGACGAGGCGGCGCTTCGCGCCGTGGACTTCTCCACGCTAACCCCCATTGCCGATGCGCTGGTGCAGCTGCTGCCCGACGCGCCGGTGTTTTACCAGCAGGCGGGAAATTTTAAGGAAAAATACGCAACGCTGCTGGGCAAAGCCGGCAAAAACGCCGCGCGAGTACTCGCCGGCAAGACGTCGCTGGGCAGCTTTTTTTACCCTTCGCCCGCCGCAGGGGAAACTGCCGCCGCCCTCATCACCTCAAGCGTAGAGGTGCAGCTGTCGGTTGGCGACGAAAACGAGCCGTCGATGCTGCTCAACGGCAAAAAAGCATCCGCC
The DNA here is from genome assembly GCA_031288885.1 of Prevotellaceae bacterium. GTDB lineage: Bacteria > Bacteroidota > Bacteroidia > Bacteroidales > UBA932 > JAITMY01. The sequence continues at coordinate 2,908 of JAITQP010000309.1, forward strand.
TCGCCCGAGGAGCTCCTCCCCGCGCTGTGGAGCATCCCCTTAGCCCGCCTGTCCGACTACCACCCGTCGGTGGCGGCGCTGCACACGCTGCTGCTGTACGCCGTAAACCTGATTGCCAACGGCGCGGTAACGCCCCAAATCGTCAAGTCCGGCGGCAAGCAGTACCGCATCCGGTGGCTGCCGGCAACGCTCAGCGGCGAAGTCCGCGCGCTCACGGAGAAGCTGGAGCCGCTGCTGCCGCCAAGCCTGCTGCTGTGGAACGGCAAAACGCCGCTGGACAGCGACAGGGCGGCAGGAGTAGCGTCGGTGCTCCTCAACATCCTGCTGCAGCGCCTGACCGAATACCGCAGCGGCGGCGATATTTTCCTTGGGCTGTTCTTTGGCGGCGCGGGCTACGCGTTCAGCCAGCCCGCCGAGGAGGCGCTCTCGGGCGGCGTGAGCGCGTGGCTACAGCGCTACTACATTGCGCAGGGGCAATATCGCCTCGGCATTGTGGTGGACGAGCGGGAAAACGACACGTTCCGCGTGGGCGTTAGCGTGAGCGACGCCGAAAGCCCGCTCAGCAAGCCAACGCCGCTCAGCGATATGCTGAGCCTGAAAAAGTACGACAAAATCCGCTTCAAGGCGCTGCAGCCGCTGGCGCTGCTCAGCTCGTTCATCCCGAGGCTCGACGAGCACATCAACGCAAAGGGCAAGTCGGAAATCATCATGAGCGGCGCGGAGTTTGGGACGTTTCTCATGCAAACCATTCCGGTTATTCAGCTGCTCAACATCAACGTGCTGCTCCCAAAATCGCTGCGGGAGGTGCTGCGCCCCAGAGCCAGCGTGCAGATACGCCAAAAAAATAAGGACAACACCGGCTTTATATCGCTGGAAAAGCTGCTCGACTTTGAGTGGCAGGTTGCCCTTGGCGACACGGTGCTGAGCGAAGCCGAGTTCAAAAGCCTCCTCAAAAACAGCGCAGGGCTCATCAAGTACAAGGCGCAGTACATTTACGTTTCGTCGGAGGATTTGAGCAAGCTGCAAAAGCATTTTTCCTCCGCCAAAAGCCTCTCGCCCTACGAAATGCTGCGCACCGCCCTGAGCAACGACTACTACGGCGCCAAGGTCGCCCTGACCGGCGAGGTAAAAAAGCTGATAAAAAAGCTGACCGGCACGGCGGACGTCCCGCTGCCCAAGGCGCTGGACGCGCAGCTCCGCCCCTACCAGCAGCGCGGATTTGAGTGGATGTATCGCAACGCGCAGGTTGGCTTCGGCAGCATCATTGCCGACGATATGGGCTTGGGAAAAACCTTGCAGGTAATTGCCCTGCTGCTGAAGCTTAAGGAGGAGGGCGCGCTGAAAAAGAAGAAAGCGCTGGTGGTTGCCCCCACCGGCCTGCTCGCCACGTGGCAGGCGGAGGTCGAAAAGTTTGCCCCGTCGCTCTGCGTGCTGCTCTACCACGGCGTTAAGCGGGCGCTGGAGGAGGACAGCGCGTACGACGTGCTGCTCACCTCCTACGGCGTGGTGCGCAGCGATGCGCTGCTGCTGAAAAAGAAAAAGTGGCACGCCGTGGTAATCGACGAGGCGCAAAACATAAAAAACTACGAAACCGTTCAGAGCAAGGCCGTCAAAAGCATTCCGGCGGCAACGTTTATCGCCGTGAGCGGCACGCCGGTGGAAAATCGGCTGAGCGAGCTGTGGAGCATTATGGACTTCTGCAACCGCAGCTTCTTGGGGAGCCTGAGCGAATTTCGCGAAGCGTTTGCCAACCCCATCCAAAACTGCCGCGACGTTGCCGCGGCCGGCAAGCTCCGGCAGGTCATTGCGCCCTTTATGATGCGCCGGCTGAAAAGCGACAAGGCCATCATCAGCGACCTGCCCGATAAAATCGAAATCGACAGCTTTGCGTACCTCACCAAAGCGCAAACCGGACTGTACGAAAAAACGCTGCACGAAGCCATGAAATCCATCGAGGAGGTTGAGCAAACCGACCGCAAATCGCTGTTTGTGCGCAAGGGGCTGGTGCTGCAAATGATTTTGGCGCTCAAGCAAATCTGCAACCACCCCACCAACTTCTTGAAGAATAACGTGCAGGACGCGCACCTTTCGGGCAAAACAGACCTGCTGTTCGACAAGCTGGACAGCATTATGGACGCCAACGAAAAGGCGCTCATCTTTACGCAGTTCACCGAAATGGGCAACCTGCTGCAGCACTTCATTGCCGAGCGCTTTGGCAAAAAGCCGCTCTTTCTCCACGGCGGCTGCACGCTGAAGCAGCGCAACGCCATGGTGGAGGAGTTTCAGCACAACCGCGCCGACAAGCTGTTCATCCTCTCGCTCAAGGCCGGCGGCACGGGGCTAAACCTCACCGCCGCCCACCACGTCATCCACTACGACCTCTGGTGGAATCCGGCGGTGGAGGCGCAGGCCACCGACCGCGCCTACCGCATTGGCCAAAAAAACAACGTAATGGTGCACCGCCTCATCACCAAGAGCACCTTTGAGGAGCGCATCAACGAAATGATACAGCGCAAAAAAGACCTCGTCAACCTCACCATCTCCTCCGGCGAAAGCTGGATTGGCAACCTCAGCAACAAGGAACTCAGAAGCATATTTGAGCTGTAACAGCGGTTTTTGTTAGATGCCACGAGTGTGAATTCATGAAAAATAGCTACTTTTGCAGAAACCAAAAATAGAAGAATTATGCTTGATGCGCTATACATAAAAAATTATCGCAATCTAAAGGAATTAAAAATAAGCTCTCTAAGCCGAGTAAACCTTATTACCGGTAAGAACAATACAGGAAAATCAACCATCCTTGAGGCAATCATCATATACGCCACAAGCGGCGACCTAAGCTGGATTTATCAGCTGCTCGAAGAAAGGGGGGAGAACTATAAGCCAAAAGAGCAAAACAAAAACTTCACGGACGCCAATCTAAAAACCTTATTTTCTTTATTTACAAACCGACATGTGGGATTTGAAGCAGCGGATGCTATTCGGATAGAAAATTTATCCTTGGGATTTGTGAAGTATATTGATAAATCCGAGGTTGATTCCAACGGCAATGTCACAAGCAAGAGGATAGTTCTTCAAAACGCCTCGGAAAAACAAACGGAAGACTATCGCGTTGGGTTTGAAATAAAAGTGGATAATATTTCGGAGATTTTGCCGCTTGATGTAGATATATCATACCGGTTTGGTTTTAGAAAAATTGAAAATAGTAGAAAGATACAGCTTATCAGGACAAGAAATATTGATAGCGGTATTAATGGAAGCTTATTTGATAACATAGCGCTTACCGAAAAAGAGCAATACGTCATTGAGGCGCTACAAATAGTAGAGCCTTTAGCGGAAAGAATTGCATTTATTGAAAATGCTACGGGGGAGAAACGGAGCGCTGTGATTAAGCTGTCCAATTCGCAGCAAATACTGCCGCTGCGGAGCATGGGCGATGGAATAAGTCGCATTTTAACCATCATCCTTGCGTTGGTCAATGCCGATAATGGGTTTTTACTTATTGACGAGTTTGAAAACGGGCTGCACTACACCGTTCAGCAGCAGCTGTGGAGCATCATTTTTAGGTTAGCCCGGAGGTTAAATATCCAAGTGTTTGTAACAACGCACAGCGATGACTGCATCAAAGGGTTTGAAAGCGTTTTGAGCAATTCTGATAGCTCGTCTGACGGGAAGCTAATTCGCCTTGATAGCGAAAATGACCATATAAAACAAGTAGAATTCAATGCAAACGAGCTACGAATAGCTAATGACCAAAACATCGAAATAAGGTAAAATGAGAATCAACGAGGAATTTAATCGGAAGTTGCTGGTAGAGGGGAACGATGACCAGCACGTTATTTGGGCGCTATGCAAAAGATCCGGTATTCCAAAAACGTTTGATGTTGTAGATTGCGAAGGTATAGACAAGCTTTTTGAGGTAGTGCCCGTTCGCTTTAAGCAGTCGGAGATACAAGCTATAGGAATTATTGTTGATGCAGATACCGAAATCGGCAGGAGGTGGGTTGCTGTGAAAAATTTGCTTTCGCAGCAAGGTTTTGCTCCTCCGGATGACTTGCCGCCCACAGGGCTTATACTGTCAAATGAAAGTGGCGTTAAAGCCGGCGTTTGGATTATGCCTGACAACAACCTCAACGGCATGCTCGAAGATTTCATTTCCTTTTTAGTTCCGCCGGACGACGAGCTGCTACCCATTGCTGACGCTACGCTTGCCGCTATCGAATCCCAACACCTCAACAAATACGCGTTAATTCACAAATCCAAAGCAAAAATTCAAACATGGCTTGCATGGCAAGATAACCCGGGGGCGCCCATGGGGTTAAGCATCACCAAAAGATATTTGACCACTGACGAAGAAACCTGCCAGCGCTTGATTGGGTGGCTACGGGCATTATTTTGTGAGCCTGAATTATCATGATGCCTTTCTCTCAGCAACAAGGAGCTCAGCTGATAGCCCATTAACCATATTTACCTATTCTTGAGCAATAAACTCTTGACGCGTAAGCAATATTTACATACCTTTGCCCCCGTTTTTTCACTACGCTACCAAAAACAACATGAAAAGACCTGAAAACATTTCCGCTATCTGCTTTAGCAGCGCCTATAACCCCAATAGGGTTGCAGCGCTTGCTGGGGAGCGCGAGGATTGTTTAGGGGAGGCAGGTTGCTTTGCTCCGCTCGGAATGGCGGAAAAGGCGTTCAAAATTTCATCCCCACATACGAATGAACTTCGCGCACTAACCACTACTAACACACACACACACACACACACACACACACACACACACACACACACACCTCTCGCGCGTAATATAATAAAAAACTTTCTGAAAAACAAGTACTTCCCCCAATCGGAAAAAGGGAAATCTGTTGCACAAAATACTTGCCGTACGACAAACGGCAGCCCTTTTATTTATTTTTATAAACAATTTAATTTTATGGACGACCCCAAAGCAACTTATCCGGTGGCGGCAGACGATATTGTCGTCAACAATCTATCGGAAGTGATAATTGTGATTCCGCCACTCATTGCGGATACATACAGACTGAAGATTACAACACAGTACAGTAGTAATTTATTGAAAGAAGCGCGTACGGCGGTATTCGACAAAATACTTACCGTTCAATAGAGGGTGTTTCTATCGAACGATAGAGAGCGCTTCTATCGAACGATAGAAAAGAATGATGGAGCAACAAAACAAATAAATATACGAACAATGATGAAAAGAGTATTCATATTTTTAACAGCAGCAGTATGCTTTTTGGCTGCCGACAAGGCAATGGCATACGATTTTTCCTCTGCTAATAATGATGGT
>JAITQP010000167.1 GCA_031288885.1 Prevotellaceae bacterium
TTGCGCTTACTTTGTATTTTCAATTAATTGTACTACCTTTGCATCATCTTTACGAGCAGAAAGGCTTCTGCCGGCTGTGGTGTTATCCACGGGACTGATGGAGGGGACGCCGTCCTCCAAAGACGTTGACCGTATGCTGGGTAAACCGGCATACGGTTTTTTACGCTGGTTGAAAAACGAAGTGTGAAATATTACTTTTCCTGCTTTATTGGCTTTTACGTGTACCAAAACAGCATTGTATCTATCAGTTTCTTTAATGAATACTACAGACCGTTTCCCCTCCTTTGTAGTTTCTTTTATATCGTCGGGGTTGTTGAGAAAGATTTGTATGTTGGCGTATTTCTCAGCAGGGATATTAGGATGGTGATTTACGGCATGGTCAATAAAGTAGCCCATACCGGAATATACCCGATTGTCGCTTATATCATTACCAACATAGGGTAAAAATTTAAAAGGGATGTACGAAATAGGTTGTGGGTCGTTGCCGAACATGGCAATAATTTCCACTTTCGTTTTGCCTTTTGCTTTTGCTAAGTTTTCCGGCGATAGCCACGCTAAAATACGGGCTTTCATGCGCGCTATTTCCTGTTCGTTTTCTTCCATCTCTTCCCATTTGAACGCAGCAAAGGTAGTATTTCTTTTGAAACTTTTGAAGGGCAGATTTATTTATATAAAGTCCAATGAAAATTTACATTAACGGAGATGCACGCCTCGCGTCATTGCGAGACCCGAACCCATATACGGGTAAACAAGGGAAAAGACGAAGTGCTGATAATATGTCTGAGCAATTTCGTCATTGTGAGGTGGAACGGCTTGAAAAGCCGGATTTTCATAACCGCAGGTCAGCGACCTGCGGAAAGGGGAGCAGGCTCTCTCTCCTGCCTGAAAGGCAGGACTGCTAAGACTTAAAGACTTAAAAGTCCTGCCTTTCAGGCAGATAGAGGAGGAGGGGCGCCCTCTCCGCAGGTCGTTGACCTGCGGTTATGAAAATTAAGCCCTTTCAGGGCTTGCGAGAAAGGGTGAAACCTCCCCAAAAAGGGGAAAACGAAATTTGTAATGTGCTAATAATACGCCTAATGCAATTTCGTCATTGCGAGCGGAGCGTAGCCAATCCATAAATCTGGGCAATGCAACGCAAAGCGTGCGTCTTTTTTAGAATTCAGGATTTTTTCAATATCTTTGCCATCTAAAACAAATTTTACAGCAAATGAAAACCATCCACTCCTTGGCGCTGCTTGCGCCTATGCTGCTGTGCGCGTGTGGCAGCAGCCCCGCAAAGATAAACCGGCAGGCGCTTGTGGAGCGCAGCTCGCCGGAGGTTACGGCGGTGGACAAGCTCGCCTCCCTCTCTCTGGGCAACGGCAACTTTGCCTTCACCGTTGACGCTACGGGGCTTCAGACGTTCCCCGAATACTACGCTACGGGCGTTCCGCTGGGCACGCAGTCGCAGTGGGGGTGGCACAGCTTCCCCAACGTTAACGGATACAAGCCGCACGAGGCGCTGCGCGACTACGACTTCAGGGGGCGCAGGGAGCCCTACTCCGTGCAGCTCCGCGAGGGTAGAGGGCGCGACGCCGCAAATTACCTGCGGGCTAACCCACACCGCCTGCACTTGGGCAACGTGGGGCTGGAAATCACGCAGGAGGGCGGGCGCATTGCGGCGGAGGACGTTGACCGCGTGAGGCAGCGCCTCGACCTGTGGAGGGGGTGCGTGAGCAGCCTCTTTTACGTTGGCGGCGATAGCGTTGCCGTGCGCGCTGCCGTTCACCCCCACCGCGACGCTGTGGCAGCCCGCCTCGCCTCGCCGCTCGTTGCCAAGGGCAGGCTTGGCGTAAACCTGCGCTTTGCCTACCCCACCGGCGCCCACACCGATGACGGGTGCGACAGAGCAGCTCCCCAGAAGCACAAAACGGAGGTGGTGGCGGAAACCGACGCCTCGCTGCTGCTGAGGCGCACGCTGGACAGCGCCGTTTACTACGTCAGCCTCACGTGGTCGGGCAGGGCGAAGGTGACCTTGCGCGAGCCGCACTACTACGTTGTTGCTCCGGAGGGCAACGATTTTTCGTTCGTGTGCGAGTTTTCGGCGGAGCCTCCCGCGGAGCCTGTGGGCGCGGCGTCCGATGTGTTTGAGGCGGCGTCTCGGCAGTGGCAGTCGTTTTGGAGTGGCGGCGGGGCGGTTGACTTTTCGCGGTGCACCGACCCCCGCGCGCCGGAGCTGGAGCGCAGGGTGACGCTTTCGCAATACCTGCTGGCGATACAGTCGGCGGGCGTCTACCCCCCGCAGGAAACGGGGCTGACCTACAACAGCTGGTTTGGGAAGTTTCACCTCGAAATGCACTGGTGGCACGCCGCCCACTTCCCGCTCTGGAGGCGCGACAGCCTGCTTGCGCGGAGCTTGGGCTGGTACGCACAGGTGCTCCCCGTTGCCAAGGCTATTGCCGAGCGGCAGGGCTTTGAGGGCGTGCGCTGGATGAAGATGACCGACCCCTCCGGAGAGGAGGCGCCCTCGAGCGTAGGGTCGTTCCTGATATGGCAGCAACCCCACATCATATACCTGCTGGAGCTGCTGTACCGCAACAACCCGTCGCCGGAGCTTATCGAAAAGTACGCACCGCTGGTGGAGCAAACGGCCGCCTTTATTGCCTCCTTTGCCACCTACGACGAGGCGGGCAACCGCTACCTGCTAAAGGGCGTTATTCCGGCGCAGGAAACGCTCAGGGCTTCCGAAACCATCAACCCGCCGCTGGAGCTCTCGTACTGGCACTTCGCCTTGCAGGTAGCCCAGCGGTGGCGGGAGAGGGCAGGGCTGCCGCGCAACCCCCGCTGGGACGAGGTGGCGGACAACCTCTCGCCCCTCGCCGCAAAAGACGGGCTCTACCTCGCCGCCGAAGATGCCGTGAATACATACTCCGACGTGCGCTTCACCTCCGACCACCCGGCGGTGCTGGGCGCTGTGGGGATGCTCCCCATGTGCAGGCTCATCCGTAAGGATTACATGGAGAACACGCTAAGCTGGATTTGGGACAGGTGGAATTGGGATAAAACGTGGGGTTGGGACTTCCCCATGGTGGCGATGAACGCAGCGCGCATGGGAAACCCCGAAAAGGCGGTGAGCGCGCTGCTCATGGATAAAAGAACAAACACCTACTTAGCCGGAGGCAACAACTATCAGGACGACCGGCTCAGGGTGTATTTGCCCGGAAACGGAGGGCTGCTCACCGCCGTTGCCATGATGTGCGCCGGTTGGGATGGAAGCACGCTCCCCAACCCGGGCTTCCCGAAAGACGGAACGTGGGAGGTGGTGTGGGAAAACCTTGCGCCAATGCCCTGAGAAATTTTCAAGATAAGGAAGCTCTTAACTCCCTCACGCCTTTTTCCTGTAGCTCACCACCGCATTGTTTATCGTGTAAAGATGATATAAATGGCAGTAAAAATAATTATACGTAAAAATGAGCAAAAAAGAAAGTATTCAGGTGCATGGAACAGTAGTAACGATGTTTGCTAAAGACAAAGAAGATTATATTTCGTTAACCGATATTGCCAAATACCGCGACAGCGACAATTCATCACAAGTTATCAGTCTCTGGCTTCGTACGTACAGTACTATAGAATATCTCGGACTGTGGGAAATCCTGAATAATCCGAATTTTAAACCCCACATTTATGAGGGGTTTAAAAACGAGTCTGCCAAACCACATTTCTGGATGTCGCCTCAAAAATGGATTAACGAAACTAATGCTATCGGCATGATTTCAAAATCGGGACGCTATGGAGGAGGAACATTTGCTCATTCCGATATTGCTTTCAAGTTTGCAGCATGGATTTCGGCTGAATTTGAATTATATCTGATTGCCGAATTTAAGCGCCTTAAACGGGACGAGCAACAACGTCTTTCGTTGGAATGGAGTCTGCAACGCACGCTGTCGAAAATCAATTACCGTATTCATACCGACGCCATAAAGGAACACATCATTCCATCTGTCGTAACCAAAGAGCAAATCACGGTCATCTATTTTTTTGTTCATATCCAATTCTATTTACCGTTAGACATTTATGTTTGATACTACTGTTAGACAATTTGTCGATTTTGTAGTAAAAAAAATCAGGGTTTCAAGGCATTCAAAATAAATTGCACGTTGCTTTCGCGGCGTTCGTTTAGGATGCTATCCAGCATTTCTTCGTCGTTAACTATTTCCTGCAAAATAGGCAGCGCCACAAACGTGGATATGTTGAGCGAAATCATGTTCATCATAAAATCACGTATTTTGACAGGCCTGATGGCGCCTTTTTCGATTTCAACGGAAAGGATTTTTTCGATATTATCAAAGATGTTCATGATTTTGGGGCGCAGCAACTTGAGCACCAGCGCCCGATTTTCTTTGTTCGAGAGTATTTCGTTCAGCACGAAGTACGGCAGCTGCGGGTTTTGCCTGACGAAGTTAAACTGCGACTCCACTATAAGCCGTATCGTTCCGGCAAACGGCAGATGCTGCACCAATATCGCTTCACAGGCTTGTGAAAGTATCTGAATTTTTTTCAGGAATATCGTCCGGAACAGGTTTTCTTTCGTGCGGAAATAGTAGTGCAGCATGGAGTGGCTCACGCCTGCGCGCTTGGCAATAGCCATCATCTTCGTGCTCCCAAACCCTTTTTCCAGAAACTCCGCTTCGGTGGCATCAAGGATTACAGCTTCCGTGCTTAAATCTTTCTCTGTCATGTTTGTTATATTTAGGCAAACAATATTGTTCGACAACTTTGTCGATGAAAAGTAAGAATATTTTTTGGTGGCGCAAAATATTGTTGGTTTTTTTTCGAAAAACACAAAGCCTGCAAAGATTTTTTGT
>JAITQP010000179.1 GCA_031288885.1 Prevotellaceae bacterium
TTGACAAACACGCCCACGCGCAGCGTTCGTGGCGACAGCACGTCCAGCGCCTCCGGCGGCAGGCTGCCGGCAAAGCGGGGCGAGGACTCGTAAAAAATAAACCCCATGTAATCCGGCTGTAGTCGGGCAACCTCCGCAATGTTGTCAGCATCTTTCATGCCGCACACTTTGATTTTCATTTTGAATTTTGGTTTTTTGAATTATGTCACGCTTCGCGTCATTGCGAGCGTAGCGAAGCAATCCAGCGACGCACGCTTTGCGTTGCCTTGCCCGTATTTCTGTATTGCTTCGCACCGCACGATAAGACGCGAAGCGTGCTACGGCAGGCGGTTCCGCCCCGTAGGGTAGGTAGGGTGTGCAAACGCAACGAAATTTTTCTTACAAAAATAGCCTCATTTTTATCATCTAACATTCTATGAATAAACTTATTATAAACAAAACATGGGAAGAATTTTATTCACAATAAAAATGCCTCTATAATTCACTCTATTTATATTATGTTCATTTTGTGTATCATCATGTTAACTGTAGTTTTTCAGAAAAAAACCAGCAGAAAAATTTTACCATGTTTGCACACCCTACCCTACGGGACGGCGCAACGGGTGCAATGGCGCGAAGCGTGCTCATACCTCATACCTCATACCTCATACCTCATACCTCATACCTCATACCTCATACCTCCCTACACTTCCACTTTAAAAATCACCTTATAGTTTCGTCCCGGCATGGGGTAGTTGAGTATCACGTCGTAGAATTGGTTGAGGAGGTTGTTGACCTCTGCGGCAATTCTGTACTTCACCGTTTTTAGGCGGAACGTTTTCCCGAGCGTCAGGTCGTGCGTGTACCAAGGTCGCTCGTACTTCGTGGGTATGTTTTCCGAGTTGTGGTATCGCTCGCCCACGTAAATAAAGCTGTAGTTCACGTCCCACGTTCTCCACGTTGCGTTGGCAATCACCGAGCCGTTGTGCCATGGGATGTAGGCAATTTGCCCGCCGTATGTTCTGTCGGACATTTTGGTTTTTGTAAAGTCCTGCGCCTTTTGGAAGGTGTAGCTCAGGCTTGTGGAGAGCTGCGCGTTGTCCGGCAGCCGCCAGCTCACCTGCCCCGACACGTCCACGCCCCGTATTTCCACGTAGCCGAGGTTCATCATCATCCAGCGGTACTGCCCGCTCCCCTTGGGGATGGCGACAATCTTGTCGGTCACCTCGTTGTAGTAGGCGTCTGCGTGGACGTGGAGGAAGTCCACCGCGCCGTGCGCGTAGCGCGCCTCGTACTGAAGCCCCACGTTGTACTGCGTGGCGTACTCGGGGCGCAGGTTTTCATTTCCGATGTCGGTGTAGTATAAATCGTTGAACGTTGGCATCCGGAATATGCGCTTGTAGAACGCCCGCAGGCGCACGGGCGCGAGCCGCATCCCGTCGGCAAAGGGCTGGAACGAGGCAAACACGGCGGGCGTGTACTCCTGCTTGTCCTCCGCCGACCTTTGCTGCTTTACCCGCTTGCGCTCAAACACCAGCGTGCTCAGCAGGCTTGCCTGCGCCTTGAGGCGGCCCCACTCAAACGCCGTAGCCATGGCCACCAGCGCCGTGCTGCGGTGCGGGTAAACAAAGTCGTAGAGGTTGGCCTCCAGCGTATTCCACTGGTAGTCGGCGGAGAGGCTCGCGTCCCACTGCGGAAGGATGGCGTACTTGTTGGCAAAGGAGGCGTACACCTCCTGCTGGCGAAACAGGTTGTTGGTGTACATTAGCGTAGTGTCGGGGTTGAGGTAGCGCATCCGGTCGTCGGCGTACTTTACGTTGAGCATCAGCTCGTAGCGCTCCGATAGCTGCTTTTGGAAGCTGCCCTGCGCAAAAAAGTTGTCGTCCCACTGCCGCTGCGAGCGCTTCCACACGTTGCTGACCACGGCGCCCGGGATGCCCTTTTCCGAGCTGTAGAAGTAAGCCTTTGCGTGCCACTTGCCCTGCGGAACGTAGCCGCTGAAGCCGCCCTCCACCCGCGTGGCGCGAATGTCGCCGTTTTGCCGGACGGCGGTGGTGTCCCACGCCACGCTGCCATCCGCAAGTACCTTGCGGTAGCGAAACTTGTACTTTCCGGAGGCGTAGAGGTACTCGGCGTTGAGGGAGGCGTTGACGCCGGGGCTCACCTTTTGCTCCCACAGCAGCGAGGGGTTGGCGAGGTCAAACGAGCCCACGCGGAGCACGCTCTTAACGTTGGTGCGCTTGCCCGCTGCAAATCGCGGCCGCTGCGTGCGCAGGTAGATGGTGCCCGCCGACCCGTAGTCCTTGGCCGGCTGGAATATCTCGCTCTTCTGCCCGTTGTAGAGGGATATTTCCTCGATGTTGTCGAGCGAAAACTTTCCCAAGTCAATCTGCCCGTTCTGCGCGTTGCCCAGCTGGATGCCGTCGTAGAACACGCCCATGTGGTTTGTCCCCATGCTGCGGACGTCCACCGTTTTCAGCCCGCCCACGCCGCCGTAGTCCTTTATCTGCACGCCGGCAAAGTAGCGGATGGCGTCCGCCACCGAGAAGCTGCTCAGCGCCTCGAGCTTTTCGCCCGAAAGCCGCTGGGAGGGGATAACCTCGCGGTAGCGACCCGCGGTGACCACCACCTCCTCTATCCGTTGAAGGCTATCCAGCTTGTTTTGCGATGCCGCCACACCGGTAGAAAGCGGCAAAAGCGCTGCGACCATAAAAAATATTCTAAGCATACTAAAAAAAATAAGAGCTGAGAGCTGAAGGGCGAGCGCTAAAAACAAAGGGTTGAGATAAAATTGAGAGCTAATAGGAGCAAAGAACGGGATTCTTAGCCCTTAGCTTCATTTGTCTCAAGCTCTACTCCTCGAAAGCTCTAAACTAACATGACTTTTGGCAGGTCTTCTGACTTACTCCGTTTTTGGGCATCCTTCCCATTCCTTACGGAACAGTGGCATGAGCATTGCCCAAAAACTTTTGCTGGAGCTTACAGCAGCGGGTCTGTTCAGGATTTGCACCTGATTCCCTTTTCATCCCGCCTCCGAAGGAGTGGAAGCGGAATACCAAAATCGACTGCAAACTTACACAAAATAGTTGAATATGCACCTGCACGCCAGCTATTTTTTTTTGCACAGGGCAAAAGGGTGATTATTAGTGGTTAGTGGTTAGTGATTAGTGTGTCTCGTCCTGCTCTAGGTTGACATAAAAAAATGACAATAAGATGACAAAAGGACAGAAGAGACAGCTTGCCGAAAAGGACGCCGTTATTGCCGCCGCAAAAGACCAGATTGCTGCTGTCCTTGCCGCAAAAGACGCCGAACTTGCCCGTGCCCTCGCCGAGCTGGCTGCGCTGAAAAATAATGGTTAATGGCGCAAAGCGTGGTTTGTAGGGGCGGGTTTGAAACCCGCCCTTTTTTCATAGCATCCGCGCTCGCCCTCCCCGTCATTCCTCCGCTCCGCGCGCTCGTACCTCGCGCGCGTCGGTCGGAATGACGGCAGGGGCGGGCGCGGGTGGAGGGCGGAATGGCGCGAGGCGTGCGTAAAAAATCCTAAACGGGGTTTTCGGAGGCTATTGGGGTTGTTTTGCTTTGAGTATTTTAGTCAAGCTGGCTTTGGCTGTTACGCGAAACTCCTCGAGCGTCATGTAGCCATCCGGCGCGGAG
>JAITQP010000207.1 GCA_031288885.1 Prevotellaceae bacterium
ACCGGCTCGGTGTAGGTCATCCTTGCGCTCCCCGACCAGTTGGTGGTGGGGTTGTTCGACCTTTGGTCAAGTATCAGCTCGCTATTGGTGATTTGGTTGTTGGTAGTGCTGTTCCGGCTGCTTTCGCTCTCGCTGTTGTTGACGTTATAGCGCAGCTCTGCGGAGAGCGTTCGCCCGGGCTTTGAGAGCTTTTGCCGCCACAGCAGCTCGTTTCGGAAGTTGAAGGCGTTGTTTTCGGAAGAATTTTTTGCGATGGAGCGGTTGTAGCCTATCATCCCCGAGTTGTTGTCGCTCTCCGAGCTGCGGTTTTGAAAGCTGAGCCGTGGCGTGTAGAGCAGCGAGGTGTTTTCGTTTGGCTTGTACTCCAAGCGGAGGTTAAAGCGGTGGTTATAGTTGTTTGTTGCCGAGTTGGAGGTTGACTCGTAGCTTTTCAGGGAGTCTCTTCCGGCAATGTACTGCCGGAGGCGCTCGCTGTGCGCGTCGTTGCTGACGACGTTAAGGAAATAGCTGCTCGTTACCTCCACCTTTTTGCCCCACGTGTCGCCGTAGTTCAGCCCCACGGCAGTGGTGCTGGCAATTCCGCTGTTGCCGCCGCCGCCAAAATACATTCCGCCGCGCCTTCCGCCGCCGCTGGCGCTCACCAAGTCTTCCTCGGCAAACTGCCGCTGGTTAACGTTGTTGCTCATGCCTATAATCGAAATTCTGCGATCCCCGCGAAACAGGTTAACGTTCCCTCCCCTCGAGTAGCGTATATCGCCCTCCCCCACGTTTTCCTGCAAATCCTGCCCTGCGCTGCCGTACAGCCGCCCAAACTGCCCCATGCGCTTATCCTCGCGGGTTACAATGTTGAGCGTTTTTTCGGAGTTTCCGTCGTCAAATCCGGTGAGCTGCGCCTGATCGCTCATGCGGTCGTACACCTCTATTTTGGAGATGGCGTCGGCGGGGAGGTTTTTGATGGCAAGGGTGGGGTCGTCGCCAAAGAAAGGCTTGCCGTCCACCAGCACGCGCTTCACGTCCTCGCCCTGCGTTTTCACCGTTCCGTTTTCGACGGTAACGCCCGGCATCTTTTTGAGCAGGTCTTCGGTGGTGGCGTCCTGCGACACCTTGTAGGCGTCGGCGTTGAACTCGGTGGTGTCGCCGCGCTGGGTGGCGCGCACGGCGTTGCCCGTTACCTGCACCGCCTCAAGGTCGACAGCCTCGGGGGAGAGGCGAATTTTCCCCAGATCTCTATCCTCGCTCTTCAGCGCAACCGTTCGCGAAAGCTTTTGGTAGCCCAAGTAGGCGTACTCTACCCTGTAGGATTGCGCGGCGAGGTTTTCCACCACAAACGCGCCGTTGCCGGCGGTGGTGGCGTAGTAGCGCTTGGTGCTGTCGCTCACGCTCACCACCTGCACCACCGAGCCTACCAGCGGATCGCCGCTACGGCTGTCCACAAGAGCTCCACGAATACTTGCAGCGTGCAGCTGCCCTGCAAAAAAAAGAAACAATGCTCCTCCTGCTACGCTCCGCAGCGTAGCGCTTATTCTCCGCTTTATCACAATTCCAATAATTTTAGTAGTTGATGATTTAAATTCAATGTTAGGTAAGATTTTTTAGCGCTTTCGCAAACCGTTTATCAGCTCCTCCCTGAACGACTCCTCTGCAACGTAGTACTTAAGCAGCTTTTGCGGCGAGAGGATTTTTTCGAGCTTGCTGTGGTACTCGCGCATCAGGTTGGCGTCGTCCTGCGCGTTCTCCACCAGCCGCTGCGCTATTTGCAGCGCTTTTTTGTCGTCCACTTTTTCGTTTTTCACTTTTCGCATCAGCGTATTGCGCTCGATGAAGAGCGCGGTGCGCTTTTCCCAGTACTCGTTATATACAGGCCAAAACGCTTGCGCCTCCTCCGGCGTGAGGTCGAGCTGCGCCGTAAAGTAGCCTATTTTACGCGCCCGTATTTGCTCCTGCCGCTGCTTGTGGCGCTGCTGCCTGCCAACGGTATCGTTAAGCGCCAGCTTCATGCCCTGAATGGCAGGATTTTCTTGGATTTTTTTGCCTACCTCCTCAAAGTGCTTGCGCATTTCTTCGCTCTGCTGCTCAAAGCGCTGGCGCCACTCCTCAGAGTTCCACTCCCAATGCTTGATGTGCTGCTCCCAATGCTGGCGCCACTCCTCAACGCTTTCCGGCAGCTTGCCGGTGCACGGCTGCCTGCCGGCGGTGTCGTTAAGCGCTATCGTAACGCCTTGCGTGCCGCCGCTCTTTTGAAGCTGCCGGCACATTTCTTCGCCCTGCTTGGTGGGGGGGTTGCACGCTTCCTCGGCGGGCTCGCCGGCGGACTTCATTGCTTGCTCCGCGCCTTCGCTTTCCGGCTCGGATGTTTGCGCAGCAACCGTAGCTGCTACGGCGAATGCTGCAAAAAGGGTCAGTAATCTTTTCATTATTTTTTTTGCTACTTAAATTTAATCTTCCATTGCTACGTGTAACCGGCTATCGCAAAGCAGATAGTCTACGATTGCCTCGTCGTCCAACCCGTCGTCGTCGCTCTCGGGGTCTTCCAGCAGGTAGCGCTCCAAGTCCATAACGCCAACGTTGTAGTAGGCTTCATACTCAGCGTCTGCAGCCGATTGGAGCAAGTCCGGCGCATACCTCACCGCCATGTACGAAAAGCCCACCAGCAGCGCAAATCCGGCGGCAAACGCCAGCTGCGCGCGAACGCTGCCCCACAGGGACAAATGCTGCACGTGCGCCTCCTCGCGCCCGTCGCACCGCTGCATGACGCGCTCCGGAAGGCGCTCAAAGTAGCCCTCCGGAACGGTAAACGGTAAGTTTTTGTTTTTCATTTCACGATTTTTTTTGTACTGTTAATAATTAGCGGGCGCTACCATCCGCCGTCTCCGCCACCTCCGCGGGCTCCGCCATCCCTGCGCGGCTGCCGCTCTCTATCTCTGCCCGACGGCTGACGCTGGCGCTGCTCGCCAAGCCACTTGTCGTACGCTGCCTGCTGCTCGCTGGTGAGCAAGCTTTTCACCTCGACCTCGCGGGCTTTTTGGATGTTCTCCATTTGCGCGCGCATGGCGCCGCGCTCGCCGCTGCCCCTGTTTTCGGGCTTCATGAGCTCCTGCACCTGCAGGTCGTACTTGCTGTTCACGCTGTCCACCTTGCGGGACAGGGAGTCGCTAAGCGACAGCGCTTCGCGGAGCTCTGCGCTGTGCCGGAGGCGATTTTGCTCCATCATCTTCTGGCGCTCCTCGGCGCTCATCCTCTGACCTCGCCCGCCTGCGGGGGGCTGCGACATGCCTGCGCCTGCAAATAGCATCAGCGCGGCTACAAAAATTACTTTCTTCATAACGTTTTTATTTTCTTTGACTGCCCAAAACGGAAAAGGTTTAATCCGTCACAAAAGTTTTTTGATTTTTTTTTCGGCGATATGGTAGGAGGCTTTCAGGGCGCCTACGGAAACGCCCAGCAGGTCAGACATTTGCTCGTAGGGCATTTCGTCAAAGTAGCGCATGTTGAATACCATTCGCTGCTTTTCGGGGAGGGTGAGGATGGCGGCCTGCAGCTTTTGCTGAGCGTCGGTGGCGCAGAAGTGGGCGTCGGTGGCGCGGAGGTTGTCCAGCAGCTGGCGGGCGTCGCCGAGGGAGAGGCGTTGCAGCCGCCGCGTGTGGTGGAGAAAGGTGAGGGCCTCGTTGGTGGCAATGCGGAAGAGCCACGTGAAGAGCTGCGCCTCGCCGCGAAACTTGGCGACGTTTTCCCACGCTTTTACGAACGTATTTTGCAGCACATCGTCGGCGTCGTCGTGCAGGAGCACCAGCTTGCGAATATGCCAGTAGAGCCGCTCGCCGTACCGCTCCACCAGCACGCTAAACGCTTCGCGACGTGTCTCCTCACATCTTAGCTGCTCTAACAATAACGACTCTGCCAAGGGAATTAGGAATTAAGAATTACGAATGATGTTGTTGTAACGTTGCACGCTTCGCGTCATTGCGAGCGGAGCGAAGCAACCGGAGCGAAGCGGAGCTCAACGAAGTTAATCCAGCGACGCACGCTTCGCGTTGCCTTGTCCGTATTTCTGGATTGCTTCGCTTCGCTCGCAATGACGCAAGGCGTGCTTCTCCGTTAATGTAAATTTTTATTGGACTTTATGTAATATAAATCAAAGACAGCAACGCATCTACTACTCTTTCTTTATCGTTTGAATGATATTTGATAAAATAAGCTCCATATCCATATAACGGGTGTTTCGTTACTATTTCCCCAATTCCTAATTCCTAATTCGTAATTCCTAATTCCTATAGATTAGCATCTTTTTCGTTCCCGTTGCCTTTCCGTTGCTGAGCTGCACTACGTAGAGGCCGTGCGGCAGGAAGCTGAGGTCTAAGCTGCTGCCTGCCCGTACGGGGCTGGTGTAGAGCAGCGCGCCCATAAGGCTGTACACGCTGAGCGTCAGGTTTGCCGCGTCCTCCTCCGTTTCGATGGAGAATGCTCCGCTGTTGGGGTTGGGGATTATTTTGAACTCCACCGCTTGGCGGCTGTCGCTCCAGCGCGATTGCGGCGCCGAAAGAGGCAGGCAGGCGGTAACAACGCCTTTCTCCATAGCCTGCAGGATGTTCAGCTTTCCGGCTCCGCGCGTGTTTTGGTCAAGCTTTGTAATAAACTCGTCTTTCGTAGCGTTTTGTTGCAGCATGCACCGGACGCTGTCGGGGGTGAGCGTTGGGCTTTGCTGGAGCAGCAGCGCCACCGCGCCGGTCACCATGGGCGCCGCCATGGAGGTGCCGGACATGAAAGAGTAGTAGTTAGATATTCCTGCGCTGGACGACGGGTCGCAGCCGTTGACCGCCGACACAATCCAGCTCCCCGGCGCCATGAGGTCAGGCTTTACGCGGCCATCCACGGTAGGGCCCTTGGAGGAAAAGGAGGACACCGAGCCCTTCACCGCCGCTTCGTACTTGCCGGTGTTGAACGACCCTACGCTGATGATGCTCCTTGCCGTGCCGCCCACTTCGCCCACCGTGTAGCTGCTGTTGCCGCTTATCCACGTGTCGCCGGAGGTTTTCAGCGCCCCAAACGATGCGTCGCCGTTCTCGCCATCATTCCCCAAGTTCCAGAGGTGCACCGTGCCCAGCTTGTTCTCCACCATTTTGAGCGCGAGCACCACCGCGTACTTGCCGGTTTGGGTGTTGGTAACCTCCAGCTCCACCACGCCGCGCCGAGCGCTGCCGTACACGTTGTAGCCCCACCCCGCTACGCTAACGGTATCCTTTCCGGAGGCAATAAATGTTTTGCGGCTAAGCTTAGTGCCGATTTCCGTAGAGTAAAAGTTGTTGCCCGTTGCCTGCTGGAGGCGCGTGTGCTTTTCCGCGTCCCACAGCTCCACCGTCCAGTTGAGGTGCAGCCCCACGGGGGCAAAGGCCACCACGCGGCTTTTTCCGCCCACCACGCCCACCACCGTACGCACCACGCCGCCGCCGGCGCTAAACGTGTAGCTGGCGTGCAGCTTGCTGTCGCCCTCGTTGCCCGCGGCGCCCACCGCTATGCGCCCGCGCCCCGTGAGGCCGTCGAGGGAGCGGTCAAAGGGCGACGTGCCGTCGTGCGGCCCGTAGTGCGAGCCAAGGCTCAGGTTCACCACCGCAGGCTTGCCCACCCGACGCGCGTACCGGAATACGTAGCTTATCCCGTCTATGAGCTCCGACTGGGCACCGTCGCGCAGCTCCACCAGCACCAGCTCCGCCTCGGGGGCAAGGCCCTTGTATTCTTTGTATTCTTTTTTCACGCTATCCGGCCCGCCCATTCCGGCGGCTATGCCCGCCACGTGCGTACCGTGCGATTCGCTGCTCGACGAGCACCGCTTTCGCAAAATTTCCTCCTGCGTGGCGTACACAGAGCCGTAGCCAACGCTGTCGATGCTGCTGCGCGAGCCGCTGTTGTCGCCCTGATGCCAGACGCGGGCAATGCGCAGGTTGCCCGCCGTGTCGCGAAACGTGGCGTGCGTAAAGTCAAAGCCCCAGTCCACCACGCCAACAACAACGCCTTTTCCCGTGTACGCCTGCTCCAAGCTGCCGCCGCCCTGCTGCACCACGTCGCCGCCGGTGAGCGGAACCGCCATGTCGAGCCGCTTGCGGACGCGGCTGTCGGCGCTTATAAAGAAGATGCCGTCCAGCTGCGCCATGCGCGCCAGCTGCGCGGGCGTGGCGCGCGCCGTCGCCACGCCGTTGACGCGAACGCCAACCGACACGCCAATTTCCTCAAGCCGCCGGACGTTAAACGTGTCGGCAAGGGAGAGCATCACGCCCACCGTGCTCTCCCCGTCGCCGTCTGCCGGTAGGCTTTTGGCCACCGCCTGCGCGCGCGGGGAGGCCTGACGGAGGCTTTCGGCGTAGCGCTCCACCAGCGCAGACGTGCGCGGCGTTATGACCGCCTCGGCGCTCAGCCAAAAAGGGGAGAGGAGCAACGCCAGCAGCAGCGCCGGCGCGCCAACGCGCCGCAACAGCAGCAGGAATGGCAGGTTGGTAGAAATCATAGTAAATTAAGCGCTAAAAACAGCGTTGCCGTGAATTTGTGAATTAAACAGCATGCCAACATTAAGCGTTTGCCTCTACTTTTCTTACTTGCTTGTGCGTTGGCAGCCGCAAAGATAGCAATTTAATTAGGAATTAAGAACAGGGCTGACGCGCAACGCGCAATAATGATGTAAAGGTACGCCAGCGGCGCAACGCTACCCATCAACACCGGACAGAACGGCGCAAATTCTCTACCAAATACCGGATTTTATCGACGAAGGGAGGGAGGTGGTTTACACCATCTCAGCTTTGGTAGCATTTACAGGTCGCCACACCCGCTCTCGCCAAGGCGCTCCCGCACGCGCTGCGCCCTGCTCTCGCGCACGCTCACGCAAATGGCGCACTGCTCGCCGCCAAAGTCCTGCGAGAGCACGCGCAGCTGCTCCTCCTTTACGAGCCTCATCACCTCGTTCAGGCGCGCGTAGGGGAATGCTGCGGAGAGCTCCACGTCCCACGTGCGCTGCACCACGCGCGCGTTGGCAACGGCTGCCGCGGCGGCGTTCCGGTAGGCGGCAATGAGACCGGACGTTCCCAGCAGCGTCCCGCCAAAGTAGCGCGTCACCACCATCAGCACGTTGGTAAGCCCCGCCGAGAGGAGCTGCCCGAGTATGGGCTTTCCGGCGGTTCCGCTCGGCTCGCCGTCGTCGTTGGCGCGGAAACGCGCGCCGTCCTTCCCTATCCGGTAGGCGTAGCAGTGGTGGCGCGCGCCGTAGTGCTCCTGCCGGATAGCCTCCACGTGCCGCTTAACCTCCTGTTCGCTCTGCACGGGGAAAGCATAGGCAAGAAACCGGCTGCCCTTCTCCCTATACAAGCCCTCGGCAGGCTCGGCAATGGTGCTGTACGTATCGCTCATTTTTTATTTGCTAACTGTTGGGCAAAAATTCCCGCCAAATATAGGCAAAGTATTTGAGCGGCGCAAAGCCACCACCTCATCAGCAAAAGCGTGTGAGTTGACAGCGTGACGGGTGCTGGCGGCATTGCATTCAAGTTACCCTTTGTGATGCAAACGCTCGCCGACGTGCTCAACATGCCCATTAAGGTTTGCAAAACGGAGCAGGTCTGCACGCTTGGCGCGGCCATGTTCGCCGCCGTTGTTGCCGGCGTTTACGAAAACGTAAAAGATGTCCAGCGCAGCATGGCGCAGGGATTTGCCGCAGAATAGCGCCCAACTCAGGCCGCCACGAAACCTACATGAAGTTCTACAACTGCTACCTTGCGCTGGGAAAATTCAGCGAGGAGGCGCTGGAGGCAAATTGATTTGCCGATTTTTCAGTACAGAAGAACATGACATCAAAAATACGGTTACAACTGTTGAAAATTAATAACAATTACTATCGAATGAAATTGTGCAGCCAATAGCTGCACAATTTCAAATATTTCTGAATGTCATCATTTTATCAAATTATTTTGATATTTTTAATGGGTGTAAAACTATAAAAGAACAATAATAACCTACGCAACCGTATAAA
>JAITQP010000002.1 GCA_031288885.1 Prevotellaceae bacterium
AGTACCACCGATTAAAAAAAACGCTACTTTTGCTGAAAACAACCTATTACAAACAAAAAAACACACCCAACCATGAGAGCAGCATTACGTACCAACGCAAAACCGTATAGCGATATTGACTATGCTCCGAAGTATTACAACGCTTTTGACGATACCTACGACGATAAGCCGCTGAGCAAGGAAGAATTCTTTGCGAAAGTTGACGCTACTTTAGAAGAGGTAAGGCAGGGAAAAGGGATAGCCATTAATTCTGACGAAGAATTACGTGCTTACTTCAACAACCTATGACCTATAGAGTTCTCATTTCCGAGCCGGCAAAATAAAACATGATGGTTGGATATTACTTCTTTTTTTTTACAACCCAAAAAGAATATGCAAATGAAGCTTCATCTCTACCTGCTCACGGCTGCGCTGCTGCTGTCTTCGGCTTCCACCGGCGCACGCGGCGGGTACCCGTCGGGCGGAGACGCTGTGGATAGCGCTCCGGTGGCGCCGTTCGGCGATACCCTGTTCACGCTCTACGGCAGCATTGGCGCCGTGACCGCCCAAAAGCGCGCCGAGCTCGTCGCCGAAAATATCACCCTGCTCACGGATGATTTGCTCTTTAACCCCGACTCGCTGGTTGTTGTCTCCACGGAGAGGGAGGCGTACATTATTTACCGCAGCAAAATCATCATTGGGGTAACGGAGCGGCAGCGCGCCGCCGCAAACAGGCCGCTACGCGAGCTGGCGCAGGAGTACCGCAACGCCATTGCGGCGGCGGTGGTCGCCAAGCAGTCCGAAAATACGTGGTTTGCCATCCTAAAGCAGCTCGTGCTCGCCATGATTGTGGTAGCGGCGGCGTACCTCGCCATAAAGCATGTAAACCTCCTGCACCGAAGGATGAGGGCGGCGCTGGGGCGGCACAAAATAAAGCCCACACGGGTGCTGAAGTACGTTATGGACACCAACAAGCAGGTGGCGGTGGGGCTCACGGTGCTAAAGGTGCTGAAGTATTTCCTCGTTATCCTCATCATCTACGTTTGCGCGCTCATTCTTTTTCGGATATTTCCGGCTACGCGCTGGCTGTCGGACACCCTGATACGGTACATCACCATGCCGCTAAAGTCCATGCTCATTGCCATATGGAGATACCTGCCGAATGTTTTCGACATCGCCATTATTATCGTTTTGTTCAACCTGCTCACCAAGGCGCTGCGCATTATTTCCAAAAAGGTAGCCGTTGGCGCCATCACCATCAAGGGCTTCCAGCCCGATTGGGCAACGCCCACGTACCGCATCATCAGGGTGATGTGCATCATTTTTGCGCTCATCCTCATTTTTCCGCACCTCCCCAAATCCAACTCGGAGATTTTTAAGGGCATATCGGTGTTTATGGGCGTGCTGCTGTCGCTGGGCTCCACCTCCATCATCAGCAACATTGTGTCGGGCTTGGTGATTACCTACATGAACCCCTTTAAGGAGGGCGACCGCATCAAAATGGGCGAGCACGTGGGCGACGTGGTGGAAAAAACCGCCCTCGTTACCCGCCTCAGAACGCCCAAAAACGAGCTCATTACCATCCCCAACTCGAACATCATGACGGCGCAAACCGTCAACTACAGCAAGTCGGCAAAGGAGTACGGGCTCATCCTCCACGCCCAGCTGACCATGGGCTACGAGGTGCCGTGGCGCAAGGTGCACGAGCTGCTCATGGAGGCCGGCGCAAAAACCGAGCACGTGCTGCAGGAGCCCAAGCCCTTTGTGCTGCAGTCGGCGCTGGACGACTTCTACGTGCGCTACCAAATCAACGTGTACACCGCCAAGGCCTGCCAAATGCTCGAAATTTACTCCTCCCTGTACGCCAACATTCAGGACGTGTTCCACCGCGAGGGTATAGAGCTGGCGTCGCCCAGCATCTCCGCCGTGCGCGACGCCAGCGCGGTGTTTATGCCCAAAGAGCACGTCCGCGCCGGACGGGAGCATACGCCGCCGTTCAGGGTGTCGGTGGAAAAACCATGACGCACCGCCGCGCGCCCCTACACCACCGGACGATACTTTGCCTTGGCCTCCCTGCGCGAGCAAGCCTCAAAGTGCCACCACTCGTTGCTGATGGGGGTAAACCCCGCTGCCTGCATGACCCTGCGCAGCAGGAGGCGGTTTTCGTGCTGCTGCCGGCTGAGCTTGCCCTTTCGCAGCATTTCGCGCTCGCGCTTGGGGGCTGCCAGCGCGCTTGGGTTATCCGGCAGGCCGCCCATGTCCAGCTCGGCGCACGCGGCGAGGTCTATGAGCGACACGTCCACCGCCACGCCGTAGGTGTGCATGGAAATATGCTGCGGCGGCATGAACAGGTACTGCAACCCCCGCCCGCAGGCAATCTCCCAGCACTGCTGCTGTATGCGCTGGGGGCGCGCCGCGTCGTACACCACCAAGCTAAGGTTGGGGGAAATGCCCTTTACAATGCTCTGGGCGGACGAGAGCTTCAGGGCAGCCTCCTCCTGCAGGTAGGCCTCGTTGAAGTCGTGGTAAAGCTGCGTGCGCAGGATGTTGCTGCTGGAGGCGTAGGCCAGCCGCACAACAATATCGGGGGCGTAGCTTTTTACGTTCACCAGCCCCTGCAGCTCCATGCGTATCTCCTCGTCCGACTTGACCCGCGCGGCAGTGTCCTCGCGCTCCGCCTCCTGCGGCGCTACCTGCACAGGAGGGGAAGGCTGGGCTGCCTGCTCGCTGTCGCCT
>JAITQP010000299.1 GCA_031288885.1 Prevotellaceae bacterium
TGCATCGGTGGAGCGTATCGGAGTCGAACCGATGACCTCTTGCATGCCATGCAAGCGCTCTGGCCAGCTGAGCTAACACCCCATAGTATGATACTTGTTCGATGTTTGAACGGCACAAAGGTAAAAAAAATATTTCAAAAAACGTGCACGTTGCAAAAAAAGCCTTATCTTTGTTCCACCAATTTTGGCAAAACAAGCTTTAAACACATTGTAGCGCTATGCTGATGCCTCCTGCTCTACGACGCAACAGCCCCGAATGCAACGTCGGGGTTTTTTTATGGGAAGCTTTTGACCTGTTTCACTTGAAAATCTAAAATCTATTTGTCGCATGAATCTTCGTAGCGCCACTTCCACCCAAGGTCGCCGCATGGCGGGGGCGCGCAGCCTGTGGCTCGCAAACGGCATGAAGCCCGAGCAAATGGGGCGTCCCATTATCGCCGTGGTCAACTCCTTTACGCAGCTGGTGCCCGGACACGTGCACCTGCACGAGGCAGGCCAGCGCGTAAAAGCCGAAGTAGAAAAGCGCGGCTGCTTTGCCGCCGAGTTCAACACCATCGCCATAGACGACGGCATTGCCATGGGGCACAGCGGCATGCTCTACTCGCTCCCCTCGCGCGACCTCATTGCCGACAGCGTGGAGTACATGTGCAACGCCCACTGCGTGGACGCTATGGTGTGCATCAGCAATTGCGACAAGATTACGCCGGGGATGCTCATGGCCGCCATGCGCCTCAACATCCCCGCCATTTTT
The DNA here is from genome assembly GCA_031288885.1 of Prevotellaceae bacterium. Lineage (GTDB taxonomy): Bacteria > Bacteroidota > Bacteroidia > Bacteroidales > UBA932 > JAITMY01. Next base: position 752 of record JAITQP010000299.1, read on the forward strand.
GTGTCGGGAGGCCCCATGGAGGCGGGCGTTGTGGGCGACAGGAAGTACGACCTGATTGACGTGATGGTGATGGGCGCCGACGAAAGCGTGAGCGACGATACGCTGCGGCAGCTCGAGCGTAGCGCCTGCCCCTCGTGCGGCTCGTGCTCGGGCATGTTCACCGCCAACTCCATGAACTGCCTCAACGAGGCGATTGGGCTGGCGCTCGCCGGCAACGGAACAGTCGTCGCCACGCACGCCAACCGCCTCAAGCTGCTCGACAACGCCGCCGAGCGCATCGTCGCAATGGCGTATAGCTACTATGAGCGCGGCAACGCCGGCGTGCTGCCGCGCGCCATCGCCACGCGCGACGCATTCCTCAACGCCATGACGCTGGACATTGCCATGGGCGGCTCGTCAAACACTGTCCTGCACCTCCTTGCCGTAGCGCAGGAGGCCGGCGTGGACTTCACCATGCGCGACATCGACGCGCTTTCGCGAAAAGTTCCCGTGCTCTGCAAGGTGGCGCCCAACGCGCACGGCTACCACATGGAGGACGTCAACCGCGCCGGAGGCGTGCTGGGCATCATGGCGGAGCTCGACCGCGCGGGGCTGCTGAACACCTCCGTTGGGCGCGCCGACGGGCTCACGCTGCGGCAGGCAATAGACAAGTACGACGTGATGAAGCCCAGCGTGGCGCCGGAGGTGACCGAGTTCTACCTGAGCGCGCCCGCCGCCGCCGGCAAGCCAAACCTGACGATGGGGTCGCAAAGCGCCGCCTACCGCGCGCTGGACGCCGACAGGGCGCGCGGCTGCATCCGTAGCGCGGAGCACTGCTACAGCAAGGACGGAGGGCTGGCGGTGCTGTTTGGCAACATTGCCGCCGATGGCTGCATTGTAAAAACGGCGGGGGTGAACGAAAAAATATTCACCTTCACCGGCTGCGCCAAGGTTTTTGAGTCGCAGGAGGAGGCGTGCGACGGCATTCTCGGCGGGCAGGTGCAGGCGGGCGACGTGGTGGTTATCCGCTACGAAGGCCCGCGCGGAGGCCCCGGCATGCAGGAAATGCTCTACCCCACCTCGTACATCAAAAGCAAAAAGTTGGGCGAAGCCTGCGCGCTCATCACCGACGGGCGCTTTTCGGGCGGAACATCGGGCTTGTCCATCGGGCACATATCGCCGGAGGCGGCGGCGGGCGGTGTGCTGGCGCTGCTGCGCAGCGGCGATGCTATCGAAATAGATATTCCGCGCCGAAGCATCAACGTAAAGCTTTCGGACGAGGAGCTGGCGCAGCGCAGGGCGCAGGAGGAGGCGCGCGGAAAAGCCGCCTACACGCCCCTCTCGCGCAAGCGCGCGGTGAGCAAAGCGCTGCAGGCCTACGCCGGCATGGTGTCCTCGGCGGACAAGGGGGCGGTGAGGGTAATTTAGGATTTAGGAATTAAAAATTACGAATTAAGAATGATGTTTGATGGGAGCTTCAATGGGAAAAGTAACGGGGGGCGAGGCGCTTTTGCTTTCGCTGATAGAAGAAAACGTTGATACGATTTTCGGGTACCCGGGCGGGACTATCATGCCCGTGTACGATAAAATGTACTACTACGCCGACCGGCTGCGGCACATCCTTACGCGGCACGAGCAGGGCGCGGTGCACGCGGCGCAGGGATACGCGCGGGTGAGCGGCAAAACGGGCGTGGTGGTTGCCACCAGCGGGCCCGGCGCAACCAACCTCACCACAGGGCTTGCCGACGCCATGGTGGACTCCACCCCGCTGGTGTGCATCGTGGGGCAGGTGGGCGCGCCAATGCTGGGCACCGACGCGTTTCAGGAAACGGACTTCATCGGAATTTCCATGCCCATCACCAAGTGGAACTACCAAATCACCTGCGCGGAGGAGGTGCCGCAAATCATCGCAAAGGCGTTCTACATAGCCCGCAGCGGCCGCCCGGGGCCGGTGGTGGTGGACTTCACCAAAAACGCGCAGGTGGGCGACTGCGACTTCCGCTACCAAAAGTGCAGCTTCATCCGCAGCTACGTCCCCACGCCGCAGGTGAACGGCGAGGAGATAGCGGCGGCGGCGGCGGTCATCAACGGCGCAAAAAAGCCTTTTGCGCTGGTGGGGCAGGGCGTGGAGCTGGCAAACGCCGAAAAAGAGCTGGCAGCGTTTCTGGAGAAAGCCGATATTCCCTTTGGCTGGACGCTGCTGGGAAAATCCGTTGCCCCCGCCGACCACCCGCTCAACATGGGCATGCTGGGCATGCACGGAGGCTACGCCCCCAACAAAAAAACCAACGAGTGCGACGTGCTCATCGCCATTGGCATGCGCTTTGACGACCGCATAACCAGCAAAACGAGCGCCTACGCCCGACAGGCAAAGGTGGTGCAGCTGGAGATTGACAAGGCGGAAATCAACAAAAACATCAAGGCCGACTTTCCGGTGCTGGCCAACCTCAAGGAGAGCCTCCCGCTGCTGACGCAGGCCGTTGCCGAGGCAAAGCACGCGGAGTGGATAAGCTCGTTCAGGCCCTACGCCGAGGAGGAACACGCGCGGGTCATCACGCCGCAGCTGCACCCCAGCGAGGGCGCCATCACCATGGGCGAGGCGGTCAGCCAAATCAGCAAAAGGGCCAACGGCACCGCTATTCTGGTAACCGACGTTGGCCAGCAGCAGATGGCGGCGGCGCGCTACTTTGAGGTGAAGCAGCCGCGCTCAATCGCCATATCGGGCGGCTTGGGGACGATGGGCTTCGGCCTGCCGGCGGCCATCGGCGCAAAGGTCGCCGCGCCGCACCGCGAGGTGATACTCTTTGTGGGCGACGGCGGCATACAGATGACCATTCAGGAGCTGGGCACCATCATGCAGGACGGCGTTGGCGTAAAGATTGTGCTGCTCAACAACCGCTTTTTGGGCATGGTGCGGCAGTGGCAGGAGCTGTTCTACGACAGGCGCTACGTTGCCACGCCCATGCTCAACCCCGACTTTGTAAAGCTCGCCGAAGCCTACGGCATCCGCAGCCGGCGCGTGGCGGAGCGCGCCGCGCTGGCCGACGCCATCAGCGACATGTTTGCCCACCGCGGCGCCTACCTGCTCGAGGTCGTTGTAGCGGCCGAGGGCAACATTTTCCCCATGGTTCCCGCCGGCGCGTCGCTGGAGGACATCCGGCTGGAGTAACCCTAAGTTAAACGCATAGCAAACTTACTATCACCATGAAAATGGAACAGGAATATACCATCACTGCCTTTACGGAGAACGCCGTTGGCCTGCTCAACCGCGTAACGATTATTTTCACCCGCCGGCACATTAACATTGAGAGCCTCACCGTGTCGGCGTCGGCGCTCAAGGGAATACACAAGTTCACCATTGTGGTGAACACCTCGCGGGAGCAGGCCGAGAAGATTGTCAACCAGATTGCCAAGCTCGTGGAGGTGGTCATGACGTTTTACCACACCAACGAGCAAATCGTGTATCAGGAGCTGGCGCTGTACAAGGTGGCCACGCAGGCGCTGCTGGAGGACAAAAGGGTGGAGGAGATTGTACGCACGCACGCCGCGCGGATTTTGGAGGTCACGCCGGACTTCACCGCGATTGAGCTCACCGGATACAAGCACGAGATACTGGAGCTCTTCCGGCGCTTGGACAGCACCTGCGGCGTGCAGCAGTTCACCAGCTCCGGACGCATAGCCATTCACCGCGGGCGCCACGAGGTGCTCACCGAGCACCTCGCCGAGCTCGCCAA
>JAITQP010000320.1 GCA_031288885.1 Prevotellaceae bacterium
AGCGGGTTTGTTGTCCAGCCGGCAAAGGCGTAGCCCGGGCGGGCAAATCCGTTGAGGCTCAGCGCTTTAGGCTCGTCGTACGCGTGCGCGCTGCTGGTCGTGGCGCCGGAGGCGTCGTCCTCAACGTACCCATACTCAACGGTGTAGGTGTTTGCCGCCCACTGCGCGTGGAGCGTTACCGCGCCGTTGTGGAGCGTCGTCATGTTAATCACGCCTTGACCGGCGCTGTAGCTTGTCCCCGAGCCGTTGTCCTTGGTGTTCCAGCCGGTAAAGCGGTAGCCCGTTTTGGTAAACCCGTTGGAGGTGAGCGCCTGCTCCGCGTCGTACGTGTGCGTGGCGCCGACGGTGGCGCCGCCCGTGTTGCCGTTCCCGTTGTAGGCAACGGTGTAGGTGTTGGGCGCCCACACGGCGTAGAGCGGTATTACGTCGTCGGGGGTAGCCGACAGGTTGAGTACGTCTTGGCGGTCGTTGTACACCACGCCGCTCGTTGGGCTCGTTGCCCAGCCGGTAAAGTGGTAGCCCGTGTGGGTAAAGGTGTTTTCCGAAAGCATTTTCGTCTCGGTGTAAGAGTGCAAGCTGCTGGTGACGATGTCGCTGCCATTGTTGGCGTTGTAGGTAATGGTGTAGGTGTAAGGGCGAATGCTTGCAAAATTCTTCCACCACGCAGTATTTTGGTAGGCAGATAAGGCCGAAAGGGGGACATACAGGATTTGTTGTGTGAAAAGTGAGATGCTGCCGACGATACTTGGTGGTGTCGGGTTCAGGCAGAAAATGGTGGTCAGCAGACTGCAGCTGTTAAACGTCTCGGTTCCGATGGAGGTGATGCTCGCGGGGAGGGTGATGGAGGAAGCTCTTAAATTCATAATCGTATAATCGCCGATTTTGGTCACCCCCTGCGTTATAACTACCGATGTAATATACCCGCTCGCATAAGAAGCGTAGCTGGGTGTCATCATGTAGTCACACCACGGTGTGGAGGCGGTATAGCCATCGTTGGAGGCGGTAAGCCACTTGTAGTCCCTCATAGCGCCTGACCCGCTGACGGTGAAGGTTAGGTCGTTTGTGTTACTACCGGTAATCGTCCACGTGCAGTCACCTGTGGTACCGGAGGCGACCGTTTGCGCTCGTGGCGCGCCCATAAAACAAAAAAAAGCCGCCGCGAGCAGTAGCGGCGGCAGCGGTGGTTGCATGGTAGCTTTTTTACGTAGTAGCATAGGCTTACAGGGTTTAGTGGGGGCGTGGGCGCTGCCGGCCCTCCGCCGCCTGCCGGCGGGGTGTGGCGCTGCCGCCCCGTGGGGGTTAGGGGCGCGGCGCCGGCCCGTAGTTAAAGAACAACTTGTTTGCCCGTCGCCGTTAGCGCGGGGGCTGCGCTGCCGCCCCCGCGCGGGGCAAGGGCTCCGCGGGGCTCAGCGCAAAAAAAAACCGCCCCATGCAAAAAAACATGTGGCGGGGTGCTTGCAGTTTCGGAAAATATTTTGTATAATACGCGCGCGCGGTATTATAAGTGATGAGCTGTGTGTGTGTGTGTGTGTGTGTGTGTGTGTGTGTGTGTGTGTGTGTGTGTGTGTGTGTGTGTGTGTGTGTGTGTAGATAGTGGTTAACGGTAAACAGTTAGTGGTTAGTGCGCAAAGCGTGTGGGCTGTGTGCGGGCACGCACGCTCAAGTACGCTAACCCACGCAGCGCTAAAAAGGCTGTTTGGGGTAGTAGCGTAGGTGGCAATATTTACAGCTGATTTTATGTTGTTGCAGCTTGCTTGCATAGCTTTGTAAATGAGTTGACGGCAAAGGTATAAAAAATTTTCAACCTGCAAAAATTTTTGCGGATTTTTTTCCTTACGCCGAGGTTTGCTTCGGGCTGGATTGGCTACGCCGAACTCCGCTGCGCTCTGGTTGCTTCGCTCCGCTCGCAATGGCGCGAAGCGTGCAACTCCGTTAGTGTGATTTTTTATTCGTCAAACATTCGTATCCGCCACGCCTCGCGCCACTAATCACTAATAGCTAATAACTAATCACTAACTCAGAGCATTGGCGCGAGCAGCCTTGAGAGGTTTTCCATAAATCGCTCCCGCCGTGGGCGCTTTTGCCACGCCTCGAGGTCGAGCTCCACGCTGTACTGGAGGTCGTGCAGGAAAGTTTTCTCCAGCCGCTGCGTGAAGGGGTGGTCGTAGAACAGCGCGCTCACCTCAAAGTTGTGCTCAAAGCTGCGCACGTCCATGTTGGCGGTGCCTACGGAGCAAAATTCGCTGTCCGCCATGAGCAGCTTGGAGTGGGTGATGCCCTTGGAGTAGAGGAACACGCGCACGCCGGCCTCCAGCAGCGTGTCGATGTACGACATGCTTGCCCACTGCGTAATGCTGGAGTCGGAGCGCTCGGAGATGAGCAGGCGCACGTCCACCCCGCGCAGGGCGGCGGCGCACAGCGCGGTGAGCATGCTTTCGTTGGGCACAAAGTACGGCGTGGCGATGTAGAGCGTGCTGCTGGCGCGGTTGATGGCCGCAAAGTAGGTTTGCATGATGGACGCCCAGTCCGAGTCGGGGCCGCTGGCGGCAATTTGCACCGTGCACCGCTCGCCCACGCTGTGCCGCGGCAGGTAGCGCGCCACGTTGGTCAGCGACTGCTTGCTCACGAAGTACCAGTCAAACAGGAACACGATTTGCAGCCAGCGCACGGCGTCGCCCGTGAGCTGCACGTGCGTATCGCGCCACATGCCTATTTCGGGCAGCCCCTTGAGGTAGCGGTCGGCAATGTTGATGCCGCCAATGAAGGCCGTTTTGCCGTCCACCACCACAATTTTGCGGTGGTTGCGGTGGTTGATTTTGCTGCGAAAGAGCATCAGCCGCACGGGCAAAAAGGGGTAAACCTGCACGCCGCTCTCGGCGAGCGAGCGCAGGTACTTTTTGCTCAGCCCCCAGCTGCCCAGATGGTCGTAAATGAGCCGCACCTCCACGCCCTGCCTCGCCTTGCGGATGAGCAGCTCCCGCAGCTGGTTGCCAACGGCGTCGTCCTTAATAATGTAGTACTCGAGGTGGATGTGGTCTTGCGCCTGCTCGATGGCGCTGAACAGCGCGGCGTACTTTTCGGTGGCGTTGACGAGCAGCTGCACGGCGTTGTGGCGCGTAGGGAACGTCTTGTTGGAGTGCGCCAGCATCTGCGCAATGCCCTTGAAGTGCGTCTCGCTGGGCGACGAGGGAAACCAGCGCAGGTAGTCGTCGTTGCCGGTCAGCAAGTCCATCATGAGCACCAGCCGGCGCTGGTCGGACATTTCCTTTCGCGACAGCAGCTTGTCGCGGCGGTAGTTCTTGCCCAGCATCACGTAGAACAGCAGCCCCACAAAGGGCACCAGCGCAATAAACAGCGTCCACGCCAGCGTTTTGGTGGGGTCGCCGCGCTGCTGGATGACGGCCAGCACAATAACCGCCATCGTGAGCAGGTAGATAACGCCCAGCGCAACGCTATAGTTAAGCAGCTGTATCATTTTTGGCCAGTCAGCGTGAGTAAAGGTGGTGAAAGGCTACGCGGGGGTGCTCCGCCCGCCGGCCTGCGTGCTGCGCGCCAGCAGCCCAATGATGCACAGCGAAAGTCCGGCAATGAGCAGCAGCAAGCCGAGCGCGCCGCCAAACGCCGCTTCTATCGTGCCATGGAACACCACCACCACCACGCCCAAAACGAAGAGGGCAACGCCCAGAAACATTTCGGCAAGCCAGCGCTTTTCGCTCTCTCTTCGCAGGCGCAGGGCTTTCAGCGCCGTGCCCACGCCGTCGAGGGCAAGGGCAATTCCCACAAAAATCACCGCCAGCCCGCTAAATATTATCACCAAAGCGCCCAGCAGCGCGTTGCCTGCGGCGAGCGTGAGCAGCCTTGTCCGCGCCTCCCTGTGCTTGGGCAAAAGGGCGAACACCGCCAGCGCCGCGCCCACGCCGAACAGCGCCACGCCGGCAACGTAAACCAGCAGGCCGAGCATCTTGTCGGCGTTCACAAAAATGGCTACCGCCAGCCCCACCAGCGCCACGCCGCAGATGAGCAGCAGCAGCCACGTGATATTGTTAGAAAATTGTTTCATTGTTTTTT
>JAITQP010000030.1 GCA_031288885.1 Prevotellaceae bacterium
AGCGTGGCTGCGCTCCGCCCTGCAATAACGAGGATAAGGAGCCGTTACAACAAAGTCATTCCTAATTCCTAATTCGTAATTCCTAATTCTCAAAAAGTACGCTTTTTGCCACCTCGTCGCGCTTAGGCTTGCCGGCAAGGAGCTCTACCAGCGACAGGGCAAAGTCCAGCGCAAAGGCAACCCCCTTGCCGGTTACAATGTTGCCATCCCGCACCACAGGCTGGTCGGTGGCAAGAGTTGCCCCCGTGAGGTACTGCTCAAAGCCCGGGTAGCAGGTGGCTTTTTTGCCCTTCAGCAGCCCAAGCCCGCCCAGCACCATTGGCGCGGCGCAGATGGCGGCAACCTTTATCCCCGCTCCGTAGAACGTCAGCAGAAGCTTCTTGAGCTCCTCAAATTCGTTAAGGCGGGTTGTTCCGCCGGGCAACACCAGCAGCTCGGCGTCGCTAAAGTCGGCTTCCTGAAACAGCAAATCCGCCTCCACCCTCACGTGGTGGCTTGCCGTTACCAGCTTGGAGGTTTCTACCGAAACGGTTTTCACGTTCAGCCCTGCCCTGCGCAGTACATCTACCGTAGCAAGAGCCTCCACTTCTTCAAATCCTGTGGTCAGGAATACATACGTGGTTTTCATAATATTGAGATTTTGTGGTGATTATAAATGTTGCTTGTTTTGCGCCAAAGGTACAAAATTCTGCATTAACTTGCGCCTGTTTTTGCAGCATCTTCACGTGCCGGTAAATCTTTTGCCAAAACCCTACTTGCCCAGCGAGCCAACGGAAATCACGTTGATGCCATCCGGACGCGTAAAGCTCATGCCCGTTCCCACAATAATATTCAGCGATTGGGGCGGTTTGGCTTTTTGGGTATCGATGTTGCGGGCAAATTTTTTCAGATTTTGGGCAGCCTCCTCTACCATCCCCGTACCCAGCTTGATTTCAAACGCCGCCCAATCGCCGTTGTACTTTTCCACAATTGCATCGACCTCCAGCTCGTTTGAGTCCCTGTAGTAGAAAACGCTGGCGTCGTTATCGCCGGCGTACACCCGCAGGTCGTGCGTTACCTGCGATTCAAAGAGAAATCCTGTGATTTTCAGGTCGTCCATCAGGCGCTTTTTGTCGGCGCCCAAGGCTGAAATGGCAAGCGAAACGTCCGCCAAATGCCGCTTTTTTGATTTTCGCAGCGACACAGAGGAGCGAATGTGCGTGTTCCATGCCGGTTGGTCTTCGATAATCATCAACCGCTCCAGCGCGTCCAAGTAGTCCAGCAGCGTGGGTCGTGAGATGTCCTGATTGTCATTTTCCTTCAGGTCGTCAACGAGGGTTGTGGTTTTTACCAGCGTTGCCGTATTTCGCGCCAGCGAGCGAAGAATGTTCCTAACTTTTATGGGGTCGCGCTTGATGTTGGAAACTCGGCTCATGTCCACCTCCGCCAGAAAATCAACGTACGACCTGTTGATAACGGCCGCCTCGTCAACGGTCTGCTTCAGCAAGCCGGGCCAGCCGCCCTTTATCATCCTGTCAATAATCGTCTCCAGCTCAACCGGATGGTCAGCAACGTTCATTACCTTGCCGCTCAGCAGGTCGCGCAGGCTTGCCTTGCCGGACGAGTACCCCAGCTCCTGCCACGACATTGTTCGCATGTTCATAATGGTAAAGCGTCCGGCGCCGGAGTGGATTTTGGCATTATCGTAAGGGGTAGCGGAGCCGGTAAGAATAAACTGTCCCTTTTGCTTGCGCTCATCGACCTCGTGCCTTACGTAGTTCCACAGCTTAGGCTGCTCTTGCCACTCGTCAATCAGCAAGGGAGCGTCGCCAACCAGCAACCGTCGGGGCGCAACGTTTATCAGCAAGGGCACCAGCTCGCTTTGGTCAACCTGCAAGACGCTTTTTGCGAACTGTCTGGCAGTTTCCGTTTTTCCGCAGGCTTTTACGCCCCTTACCAGCACAGCGCCTGAAGCATTTAGCTTCATCTGCATTTCATTATCTACTGTTCTTTTTAGATATCCCATAAGGTGTTGTTATATAAGGTATTATATATTCATTTTACAGATTTCCGGATTTTCATTTTACAAATTTCTGGAAAATCATTTTACAGATTTATGCATTTTCATTTTACAGATTTCGGAGAAATCATTTTACAAATTTCGGAAAGATTATTTTACAGATTTCGGAGAAATCATTTTATAGATTTATGCATTTCTATCTTACAAATTTCATGGAAATCATTTTATAGATTTTATAGAAATTATTTTACAGATTTCGGAGAAATTATTTTACAAAATTTCGGAGAAATCATTAAAGATGCTCCCAAAATGAGGTAATGAGGTTGGGTGTACATTAACTATTCTCTCTGCTACTGAGGTAGTTTTGTTTATACAAATTAGGTTGAAAATGAGGTTGCCGCGACCGGCCACCCCTACATTCCGTCCCTAACGGGACGGCGCAAAGCGTGCACGCCTTGCACCGCCCCGCAACCTCATTTCAAACCTAATCCATATAAACAAAACAACCTCAGTAGCATAATGGATTTACCCTCATCCTTCACCTACGTACCTCATTTATATGGATTTGAAATTCAAACTTTACAAATTTCATGATTTTCATTTTACAAATTTCGTGATTCCCACTTTACAAATTTCGGAAAAATCACTTTACAAAAATAGTATTTTTCCTGAATACAAGGAACTTTTATTTGCGCGGAAAGCATTCGCACAAATTTTTTTTGCATTTTCGTAAAATATTTTTCCGCCTCACTTGTCTTCATTAGTAGAGGGCAAAAAGTCCTTGCCCGCACTGGAGTATCCGTCAGCAGCTATTTTATACGAACATGATGACAAGCCAACCACAGAGAAGCTGTCTGCAGTGCAGGCTGCACAGCAAAAGGGAGCGCGCCTGCCGCGATGTGCACGCGCTGCTTTGCCGGCTGAAAATTCCGCCGCAGGAGCAAGCTATCCTGTGGCGCATGGCAAGCAAAAAGGTTGGCTGTAGCAGCTTCAAAAATATTTTATCATCTTTACAAAGTAAACTACCAAACCACCAGCTATGACACGTAACGCTACCAACACCATTACGCCGCCCTACGTGCGGTTTAACCCGCACCGCTGCAAGGCGTGCTGGGTATGCCTCGACGCCTGCCCCGCAGGCGCCATCGGAAAAATTTCGTTCCTATGGCACAGGCACGCGGTACTCGCCAAACCAAGCGCATGCACGGGGTGCCTGCGCTGCGTGAGGGCATGCCCCGCTAAGGCTTTTTCACCCATAACAACAAAACCCTAAACAACAAAATCGCTATGCACACACACTTTTTCAGGCACGCCGTGACGCATGCCATAATGCACGTAATTTTCGGCTTGGCTGTAGTAGCCGGCCTGAGCGCAGCCGTGATGGCGGCGTGGAATCTGGTGATGCCCGACATTTTTGGGCTCACCGCCATCAGCTTTTGGCAGGCGCTGGGCTTGCTGGTGCTCTCGTGGCTGCTCTTTGGCGGCAAGCATTTTATGCAGCGCCACCACCGCCACGCGCACCGCAACCCCATCCGCGAGAGGTGGATGAAAATGACGCCCGACGAGCGGGAGGCGTTTATCCAAAAAACGCACGGGTTTTTCCACCGGCACGCCTTTGGTAAGGGCGGCTGGTGGGAGGAAAGCGGCTTGGGCGGCGGGGAAAACGGCTCGGCAAAAAAAGAAAATGAGCAGCCGTGACGCGCCCTCGAGGGTGGAGCAGCTGATTGCAGAGCATCAGCCGCGCCTGAAGGCCTTTATCCGCAGGCGGGTGGCGCGAAAGGAGGATGCGGAGGATATTCTTCAGGATGTGCTTCTCCAGCTTACGAAAACGCTCGACGCCTCCCTAAACCCGATTGAGCAGGTGGCGGCGTGGCTGTACCGCGTGGCGCGAAACGCCATCATCAACCACGGCGCAAAGAAGCGCGAGGCGCCCCTACCCGCCTACCCAACCGCCGACGGCGAGGAGGAAATGCTGAGCGATTTTTCGGAAATCCTGTTCGACGCCGGCGCGGCGGCCTCGCCCGAGGAGGAGTACCTGCGGTCGCTGGTGTGGACAACGCTGGAGAGCGCCCTCGCGGAGCTGCCACCGGCGCAGCGCAGCGTATTTGAGCTGACCGAGCTGGACGATATTCCGGTAAAGGAGCTTGCAAAAGCCTCCGGAACGCCCGTAAACACCCTGCTCTCGCGAAAACATTACGCCGTGCTCCACCTGCGCAAGCGGCTGGCAGCGCTGCATAAAGAAATGATTAGTGGTTAATGATTAATGATTAATGGTTAATGATTAATGATTAATGGCGCAAAGCGTGCAAAACGTAAGGGCGAGTTTTAAAATCCGCCCTTACGTTTATAACCACCTCACCTGAGAAAGCTAAGGCAAAGCTAAGCGAAAGCCTCTGTTAGTGAGACGATCGCTAGCCGCAATAGAGATTTCACGGGAAGAAACGCGACCCCAATTGACGATGCCATAGAGCCAACAGCTACCACGTAGCACACGGTTAGAGCCGCTGCCAGTAGGACCAGTAGGATTAGTCGCTGCCGTGCTGCTATAGCTGCCGCCCCTATCGTAAACCCACTCCCAAACGTTGCCTGACATATCGTAAATACCCAACTTGTTCGGCTTTTTTTGCCCCACCGGATGCACCGTCTTGCCGGAGTTTCCGGAATGCCACCCTACTTCATCAGGGTCGTTGCTCCCACTGTACAAAAGATTTTCGCAGGTAGCGTCGCTAACACTTCCATCGCCTTGGCATCCGCGTGCTGCATATTCCCATTCTGCCTCCGTTGGCAACCGGTAGCCTTTCTTGGTCATATCCCAAGTTACGGTTTTGCTGGTGCCGGTACCGGTAATGGTGTAGACTTCCTCCAATCCTACTCTCCGGCTCAATTCGTTACAAAATGTCACCGCTTCGAACCAGTCCATGTTCTGCGCCGGATGCTGGTCATCGTCCTTAAAGCTGTAAATCTCTCCCACATTAGCCGCGCTGGTACCTGCAACGCCTGTCATTACCGCCTTCCACTGAGCCTGCGTCACCTCGAACTTTCCCATGCTAAAACTGCTCACCGTCACAATATGGGTAGGTTTTTCGGAAGCCAAGCAGCCAACCTGCTCAGCGGTACACCCCATGGTGAACCTCCCTCCCTCCACGCGCACCATCTCAATATCCAGCTCCGCAGGGTAGCTACGCGTAGGAGCGGGAGTGCTGCGCCTGCGCCCAGACCCGTCCAGCTGCTTTGCCAACGCCAGCGCTACCCGCGAAAGTTCATCGCTACTCACGCCGGTGCGAACGTAGCTGCCTTTGCCGCTCAACTTGCTGTCTTTTGCGTCAATAAGATGCGCATAAAACATGTGGTCGCTACCTTTGACGTCGTCCACCACCAAGCATATCGTAGATATGCTGTTTGTTTGTCCCCACGCCGCCAGCGCGTCTCGGTTAATGCTGCTACCGCCGCCAGCCGTGTAGGCAGCCTGTAACTCCGTGAACTTGCCGCTTGTGCTCACGGAGGTGAGCGTGTACTGCCCGCCGGAGGTCAGGTTGGTACGCAGCGCTGCGGTAAGCGGCGTCACCAGCGAGTTGTCACCGCCCACCACAAATACCGCCAGCGTGGGCTTGCCGGAGCCTTGCGCTCCGGCGGTCATCATGCCTGTTGCTCCAACGAGCAGCAAGGCAGCAAAATAAAGCTTGTAATTCTGTTTCATTTCTTTGTTTTTTGAATTAATAATTGACTGTGCTTACTCTGTTAAAGGATTTTCAGCATTACCTCCTTTGGGTTTAGACAATAAAAAGAGCGGACTTGACATTATCTGCTTCTGAGGTTGTGAGAATTACCTGATATAACAAATAAGTAAGTCCGCATTGCTGCGGCATTTCAACTTATTCTTGTTATATCTTTTGAAATTTCTCACATTTCAGAAGCAAGAATATAGCAAAACGCTACTTAATATGTCATGCTGTGCCTATAGGCACGTTTTTTTGTCTTTTTTACATGAATTTTTTGTTTAGAATTAACGGTGCAAATATACAATAATTATTTCAAATTATCCAAATCAAGGGGAAAAACATTTTTTGTTAATACAAATAAGAGGGATGATTTTTTTCTTACGCCGAGCTCCGCTGCGCTCGCAATGACGTAAAGCGTGCACAATGACGTGAACAAAGCGTTGTTGCAGAACG
>JAITQP010000065.1 GCA_031288885.1 Prevotellaceae bacterium
CCGTTGCCGTCGAGCTTGAGCTCGAAAATGTAAACCAGCTGCCTAAACTCCAACACAGCATCAGGACGCCCGATTGCGTAGTGCGGCTCCACGGCTACCCGCTGCCCCATGAGCGTAAAGAGAATATAAAAAACGGTTTGGTAGTGCTTTTCGGTTTTGTTTTCGAGGTCGTAGCTGAAGCCTGAAAAGAAAACCTGCAGGCGACGCATAAAAGTATCCACTTCTTCATTGAGCAAATCATCAACAAACCTGTTATAGTCTACCTCCGTCCGCTCCTCCACGTTGGAGTAGTAAACAAACAAAAGCTCGTTCAGAAAGCCGTACTTTACCTCCTCGTTTGGGTAGCCGAGAACGTATTCATTCCGCTCTTCGTCAAAGTCTCTAACTGTTAAGTACCCGCTTTGGTACATCACCGGTATCGGGTTTTTGCTTTCGGCGCGGTAGTCCATGATGGAGGAGGCAGAAATCCGCGTGTTGTCCTCGAGCTTGGTAATATCCAGCTTCGCACCCTTGAGCATTTTCACTAAAAACGTCGGCGTGCCGGTGGCAAACCAGTAATTCATGAACTTCTGCTTATCAAACGTATTCAGCAAGCTAAACGGGTTATACATTCCCTCAGCAAATTCGCAAAAATGGTACCCATCGTAACGGCTCTTGAGCTTGGCAAGGGTTTCCTCAACGCTTATCCTATTTGTGTGCGCCAGATTTTCTATATCGGGTGCAAAACTTACCTTTAATTCCGTTTCGGAAATTCCGCAGATTTCAGCATACCGCCTGTCCATTGAGATGTCGTTTAGCTGATTTAGGTCGCTAAAAATGCTCACCTTGCTGAACTTGGTAACGCCCGTAAGAAACGCAAAGCGCACGTTGGCGTCTTCGCCTTTCAGCACGCCGTAAAAGCCTTTCAGAATGTTGCGGTACTCCTCGCTTAGCGGCTCGTCGTTCATTGTGGAGAGCAGCGGCTTGTCGTACTCGTCCACCAGAACAACCACGCGCCTGCCTGTTTTTGCGGCAGCGCGGCGAATTAAACCCGCAAAGCGCGAGGCAGGCGTAGCTTCGTTACTTTCCTTTCCCCAAATTTTTTCTAATATGGACAGGTTGGTTTCCAGCGCCTGATTTAGCGAATTTACGTTGGTGTAGCTCTCTATGTTAAACTCAATGTGAAACACGGGATATTCCACCCAGTCCTTTTCCAGCTCGGCAACTTTGAGCCCCTCGAAAAGTTTTTTTTCGCCAAGAAAGTAGTACTTCAGCGTGGAAAGAAACAGCGACTTGCCAAAGCGGCGCGGACGCGAAAGAAAAATTTGCCGGCTGCTCGTAACAAGCGTGTACAGAAACGCTGTCTTATCAACGTACAAAAATCCGTCCTCCCTCAAAACCTTGAAGTCCTGCGTACCTATTGGGTATTTTCTGATGGTTGTTTCCATAACGTTTCCTTAATTTGGTCAATGATTATCTTTGTCCGGCTTAAGCTGGCTGCATTGCGCCGCGCTTACGGCTTCTTTTGGCTCATCTTCATAATCTCTACGCCGCACTCAATAATCAAGCCTAAGCCGTGCTTTTCGTTTTCGCCCACCGGACGGTTGTAGTAAAAGGGCAGGTCGTCGGCTATTCCCGTGCCGACGCAAACGTCCTTAAAGTGTCCGTCGTCGGTAATTTTGGAGGCTTTCATGGCGCGCCAGCCGTTCAGCGCAATGCTGCGGTACGAGTCGGGTATCCACCCCTCGTTTACCGCTCTGGCTACGCCGTAGGTAAACAGCGCCGTAACCGACGACTCCTGATAGGAGTCGCTTTTATCAAGCAGCTGACGCCAAAAGCCCTGCCCGTCCTGATAGCGGGCAAATCCCACAATTTGCCGCTCCAGCAGCGACTTCAGCGTGCTCTTTTGCGGATGGTCATCGGGCATTACGCTTAGCAGCTCGCACGTTGCCAGCGTTATCCAGCCGTTGGCGCGCCCCCAGTAGGCAACGCCGTTGCGCTTCAGGTCGCTGTAGTAGCAGTGGTAGTAGAGCTGCTTGCTCTCGTCCCACAGGTAGCCGGCAATGTTGATGATTTGCGTTGCCGCGTCGTCGAGGTACTTGCGGTTGCCGGTAATGTGCGCCAGCCTTGCCAAAAACGACACGCCCATGTAGGCGTCGTCCGCCCACACGGTCATTTGCTTCGGAAAGGTGCGGCAGAGCGTGCCGTCGGGCAGGCGCTCCTGCCCCGAGGTGATGCGCACGCTGCCGTCTTCAAAGTATTTTTTGTAGGCGGCGTTGCTTTTGCCGGTCAGCTCGTACACGTCAATCACCGCCGCGCCCATAGCGCCAAAGTCGTCCAGCTCCTTCATCGTCCAGAGCTGGCCGAAGCACCACGTGTGATGCTTGCGGTCGTTGCGGAACGTTGCCCTGAAGTATTCGTAGTTGTCAAAGCCAAACTTCACATGCTTTACGGCGTAGTCCACGTACTTTTGCTCGCCCAAGTGCTGCCCCAAGTGTACCATGGCGCGGTCGAGCACGCCGTTGGAGTAGTGCCATTCGCCCAGCGGAGATTTGAACTTTACATCCTCGCCCTTGGGAATATCCTTGGTGTTGAGGTACGTTTTGCCGTCCTTTACGCCAACAAATTCGGTTACCGGCTGCCGCAAAATGTTATCGGCAATGCTTCGGAGCGCTTGCTCATCGGTCTTTTGAGCGCCTGCGCGCAGGGCTACACACGCAATAAGAAGAAGACAGGAAATTTTTTTCATCGTTTTTGATTTTTTTAGTAGCTGTCATTTAACCATTTTTCAAGAAATTTATCGTAAACGGAGTAGGCGTTATCGCTCCGCGTAAGAAGCTCTTTTTCGAGCAAGCCATTCAACGCTGCCTGTACAGAGCTTGCTGAAGCAAGGTGATGTCGCCTCACAAAGCCGGAGGAGGTTGGCGCCAACACCTTCTTTTCTTTTGCAATAGCAATAAGCAGCTTGCTTTGCTTGTCGGGTAAAAGAAACATATTTTCGGAGTATGCATAGCTGCTTGACGCAACTATAAAATCAATGGCGCTTTCAACCGCTTCCGCCGTGCAGCATTCTCCTCTCTCCGTCTCGCCGTAAAGAAAATTCAAGATTTTCTGAATATACCACGTAATCCCCTCAAAAGCGTCATAAATTTTGCCCACAGTTTCCGCCGTTATTTCCCGCCCGCCGTTTCTGAAGTGCTTTTGCGCAAACTCAACGTATTTATGCCGGTCAATCGCCTCAAGGTACATCAGGGAGGCGCTTGCGAAAAATGGGCGGGCAGCCGAGGTAAACATTTCGCTCATCACATGCCGCTGGCTACCGGAGAATATAAATCGAACCTGCGGACATTGCTGGACAAACGTGCGTAAAAGAGCTTTTGCGTTGGCCTCCGGATATTTTTGAAGCTGCTGAAGCTCGTCAATCGCCACAATGCAGGGCGGGCTTGCCGCTTTCAAAAATTGAAAAATCTCCTCCAGCGAAACCTCCGGCTTGCGAATATCCCCAATACTCAGGCCGATGGAGGGCACCCCGTTGGCGTCGAATGAGATGTCGGGTCGCAACGATTTAAGGGCAATTAAAAAGCTTTCCAGTAGCTTTCGGCTTGAGGATTTCAGCTGGTTGAATATGCTTTTGCTTAGCATAAACACAAAGTCTCCCAGCGATTTGGTCGCATAAATATCGACAAAAAAGGTTTGGAAACTCTTGCTTACCTCCGGCCTCCCAAAGCAATGCCATATAAGCCCCGATTTCCCCATTCTGCGTGTGGAGATGAGCGTTACGTTATTGCCGTTCTGGAGGTATTTTAGCAGCAAATCCGTTTCCGCTTCTCTGTCGCAAAAATACTCCGGCGAAATGTATCCTCCTGTAACAAAGGGATTTTTAAGTACAGCCATACATTATCATCTAACAATTATTATAAAGTAATAATGCAAAGATAATAATATTTGCTTTAGCATCCTCTAAATAAACCTAAACAGCCGCTTCCACCTGATGTTGAGGGGGAATTTCCGGTCGGGGCTGAGCGACAGCCACACAAACGAGGCTTTGCCCACAATGTGGTCTTCGGGGACGTAGCCCC
>JAITQP010000005.1 GCA_031288885.1 Prevotellaceae bacterium
ACCGTGTCGCTGCTAATCGTATCGCAGCTATTTTGCGCAAGTGCGTAGTAAAAGCCTGCGGCAGTGGTAGAGAGCACGTTGCCCGAGCCTTGTATTCCGGAGCCCTTTTTGTACCACTGTATCGCGCCTGCAATGTTATCTGCGTGAGCCGTCAGCGTTGCCGTACCTGCACCGCACAGCGAGGTATCGCGCGGTTGAAGCGTGAAGCGAGGCAGCGCCTTAACCACAACGTAGGTGGTATCGAAAATAGCTCCGCAGCCGTTGTAGCCTTTTACAATGTATAGACCGGTATCGCTCAAACTTACGCGAGATACGTGGTATGTACTGTCAGTGATACTTAAGGTATCTTTATTATGTACCCAGCGGGTGCGGAACAGGTTGTCGGCAACAAGCGAAAGGGTCAACTTCTCACCCTCGCACAGCGTAAGCCTGTCGGGAAGCCCCTGATGCAGCTGCAATGCGCTGCCAATATGTACCTCTATCGTATCGGTGTAAACCGTGTGGCAGCCGTTGGTTGCTGCACCGTAGTAGCGACCGCCGTAGAATATGTCGCTCGATTTCACGCTCAGCGTATTATTTGCAGATATCTGCACGCCCGAAAGCGTGTACCATGCGTATGAAATTGCGTTGTTGGCAAGGAACGTGCGCACGGCTGTATTGCCATCGCAAACTGAGGTGTCCGTGGGTTGAGCGGTAATAGCGGGCGCCGCATTGATAATAACGGCAACCGTGTCGCGTAGCGTATCGCACGCGCTGTACGAGGTCACCACGTAGCGACCAGCGTCACTCGGGGTTACAGCGTTGATGCGCAGCAAGGTGTCGACAACGCCGGAGCGGAGCAACGTACCATTCTTGTACCAGCTGTAGCCGGTTGCACCACGCGAGCTGTAGCGCAGGCGCAGCTGCTCGCCCTCGCAAAGGCGCAATGTGTCTGACGTAAATACGCTGCCCGATTGCAGGATTTGGCTAACGCTCACGCGTACCATTGGCGTGGTATCGTTTCCGCAGGCGTTGTAGCTCACCATGCGGTAAGCTCCGCTGTCGGCAAGGGTCGCGCGTGCCACCACGTACAGAGGATTACTGCCCACCTTGCCGCGCCGCTCGTGGAACCAAGCCACGCTGTCGGCGTACTGCACAGTGGCGGAAAGGGTCAGCTGCTCGTTGGGGCAAACATGCACGCTATCCGGAGAAATGAGCGAAGCAACGGCTTGAGGATTTACCTTTACGCTAACCGTATCGGAAATAACGTTGCAGCTGTTGACCGCTATAACAATGTAGCGTCCCGAGTCGGCGAGCGCCAGCGCTTGGGTGTACAGCGTATCGCTCGCGCCCTCCTGCAGCAGCATCCGGTCGTAGTACCAGTAGTAGCGCGCTGCCATGTTGGCAACAAAGCGCAGGGTCATCGTGTCCGCCTCGCAATGCTTCAAGAAATTGGGCAGCGCCACGCGGGGCGTAACGGCGGTGAATACCTTCAGGCTTACAGCGTTGGAGGTATCGTTGCCGCAGGCGTTGTAGGCTATCAGCCTGTACGCGCCGCTATCGGACAGCGCGGCGTGCGCCTTGCTCAGCGTGCTGCCGGTTGCCACGCGCACGCCGTTGTGGCGCCATACAAGGCTATCGTAGGAGGTTGCCGAGGAGGATATGGTAAACGGCTCCCCTTGGCACACCTCGCTGCTGCTGATGGTAATGAGACCTGTGCGCGCTCCGTCGTTCACTTTCACCGTAACGGTATCGGACAGCACGCCGCAGCCGTTCATCGCCACGGCCACGTAGGTACCCGCCGTGAGCGTATCCGCCGCAAGCACGGCGTAAACAGAGTCTGTGGCCTCGGCAATCAGCTTATCATTTTTGTACCACAGGAATTGCACGGCGTTGCTCACGTTGAACGTCAGGCGCAACGGCGCAGCCTTGCAAACCTTGAGGATATTGCCCATCGCGCGCAGCGGCGTATTGACCGACATGTTGTCGTCAACGTACACGGCTACCACGCTGGAGGTGTCGTTTTTGCATACGCTGCTGTACGCCACCACGTAGTAGCTGCCGTCATCGGCAAGGGTGGAGGACGATTTGGCGTAGGTAAGCCCCTCTCCCACTCTACCTGCATTTTGCTTAAACCAAACAATGCTATCGGCAAAGTTCACCTTCGCCGTAAGGGCAAAGCCTTTTCCGTTGCAAACCATCGTGTCCGTCGGCTGTCCGGTGATGTGCGTGCAGGGCTCCACCGCCACGTAGATGTCGTCGTAAAGCGTATCGCAGCCGTTGTAGGCCATCACGTTGTAGCGCCCTTCGTCCGCCATGCTCACGGCGGGGTTGAAGTAAACCGAGTCCGTTGCGTTGCTCAGGTTGCCGCCGTCCTTTGTCCAGCGGTACAGTACGTGCTTGTTCGCTTTGAACACCAAGCGCAGCGGCTCGCCCTCGCGCAGGCGCAGCATGTCGACCAGCGGCTGGGTTGCCGTTGCTCCGCTTTCGCTAATGAGCAGCGATATCGCTGCGGAGGTATCGTTTCCGCAGCTGCCGTAGGCGATAAAGGTGTAGCTGCCGCCGTCGGACATTGTGGTTGCCGGCACGCTGTAGATTTCGTTGTCGCTCACCTCGCGGCCGTTGTGGAACCACGCAACGTTGTCGGCGAGCGCTTCGGCGGTAAGCTCGAGCTCGTCGCCACGGCACAGCAGGATTGTATCGGGCATGGGAACGATAATTTCCGCCGGCATGTTGAGCTTAATCATCAAGGTGTCGGACGCCACGCCGCAGCCGTTTTTCGCAACCGCCACGTAGAGACCCTCCATGCTTTCCGTAAAGCGGCTCACCTCAAAGATAGAGTCGGTGTAGCCCACCATGAGCGAATCGTCCTTGTACCACGCAAAGTGGAGGGCGTTGCTCACGTTGAACGACAGGCGCAGCGGCTGATTTTCGCAAAGCATATTAGCCCTGCTTCCGTCCGGACTTAACAGGGAGTTCTCAACGAGCGCGTTGCTCACCAACACGCGCACCTTAGCGGTGTCGTTCCGGCAGCTGCTGTAGGCTACGCAGATGTACACGCCGCTATCGGCAAGGGTTAGGTTGCTCAGGCTAAGCGTAGCGTAGCTGTTGAGCTGCTTTCCTGTGGGTGCGTAAAACCACGCCACGCTGTCGGCGTCGGTGGCAGCGGCGCTCAGCCGCAGCTTGTTGCTAATGCAGAGCATGGTGTCGGCAGGTAGCGGCGCAATGCGCGCGGCGTTGTTCACCCTGAGCGTAACGGTGTCGAACACGCTCGCGCAGCTGCCGTTGTAGGCTTCCACCACGTACTGACCTGCGTCGCTCCGCCCGATACTATTCAGGGCCAGCGAGCGCGTGGTTGCGGTGGGAATAAGTGCGCCATCCTTGTACCAGCGGTAGCCACCCGTTACGTTGTTGGCAAACAGGTGGAGGGTTCGGCTCTCCCCTTCGCATACGCGCAGCGAGTCGGGCAGCGGCATCACCACGCTAATCGCCCTGCTTACCTCCACGCGGGCGCGGCGCGAGGTGTCAACGCCGCATCCGTTGTGCCCGTAGGCAACAAAGTAGTAGTCGCCGCTATCGGCTTCAGCCACCGCCGCAATCGTGAGGGTATCGGCGCTGCCCACCTTGCGCCCGTGGCAATACCACGCCACGCTGTCGGTGCTGCCGGCAGCGGCAATCAGCATCAGGCTACTATCGATGCAAACGTTCACGTCCTGCGGCTGCGTTGTAATGGTGGGCTTCACGCTCACCGTCACGGTTACCACATCGCGCAGCGCGTCGCAGGTGTTGTAGGCTTCCACCGCGTACCGTCCGGTATCGGCTAACGTCATGCCTGTTTTTTGCAGGGTGCTGTCCGTTGCGCCGATGATTTCCTCGCCCTCGTAGTACCACTGGTAGCCGTCGGCGTTGTCCGCCTTAAAGGAGAGCTCAAGGTTTTGCCCTTCGCACAGGTCAACGCTGCCCAAAATCTTACCGCTGGTATACACTTCATCTATAAGTATTACGTGCATGGCAGCCGAGGTATCTACCCCACAGAGCCCGTAGGCCACCGCTACGTATCGTCCGCTATCGCTGTACTTCGCCGCGCTAATCGTGTAGGCGTCGCCGCCGGCAACGCGAGCGTATCTGCCGTTGGGCAGCGCTGCAAGCCACGCTACGCTGTCTGCGTCCGCAACCTCTACGTGGAGCGTAAGGTCGCTGCCGAGGCATATGGAGGTGTCGCCAAGCAGCGCGGCAATGTGCAGCTTTGTCATCACCTTTAGCACGACGCTATCGCTCACCGCGCCGCAGCCGTTGAACGACTTCGCCGCGTACACGCCTGCGTCGGAGAGGCTGAGGGCGTCAAAGGTAAGCAGCGAATCGGTCGCCGTGGGCAGCAGCTTGCCGTTCTTGTACCAGCGGTATCCCTCCGCGTTCTTCGCCTTGTAGCGCAAGGTGAGCGGCGCGCCTTGGCAGGTTTCAATGGTATCGGGTAGCGAGGTTGTCACGCTAAGGGAGGCTGCTATCTCCACCCTCACGGCGGCGGTGGTATCGCTGTTGCACGGCCCGTAGGCAACGAGCCGGTAGAGGCCTGCGTCGGTCTGCCCTGCACGGACTTTCCCGAACGTCAACCTGTCGTCCACCTTGCGGCCGTTGTGCAGCCACGCCACGCTGTCGTAGCCCTTAGCCGTAGCCGCTACCTCCAGCGGCGCGCCTTCGCAAATCGCCAAGCGACCGGCGGTGGCGAGCGACGCAGACGCAACCTTAAACGTACCAACGTACACGGAGTCGCTCTGCACGTCGCAGCCGTTGTCTATCGTAACGCTATAGTAGCCTATGTCGGCGGGGGAGAAGGCATGGATGTCGAAGCTGTTGAGGTTAACGCCCGACAGCAGCACATCCTGCGTATCGCTCTTAGACCACGTGTACGTGGCGTCGCCTGCGCTGACGGACAGCAACAGGGCTTTGCCGAGGCAGGATTGCAGCGTATTGAGCCCGCTGGCAAGCGGCGCGGTAATCTTCACGGAATCGGTGTTCACGTAAATGCGCGCAAGGGCGGAGGTGTCGTTGCCGTACTTGCCGTGCGCCACCAGCTGGTAGCTTCCGCTGTTGAGGTGCGTAGCGCTGTCGCTGCCTATCGAAAGCGTATCGGTTGCATAGACGAGGTTGTTGCGGAACCACGTCAGGCTGTCGTAGCCTATTGCCTCAGCTGAGAGGCTAAAGGGAGCGCCCACGCAAACCACCATATCAGCGGGCTCGCCGGTAATTATCGCTCCGTAGAGCGCCACGACGTTCGTTTCGCCCATCTCTACGCCGCAGCCGTTGCCGGCCTCCACGGTGTACACGCCGCTATCCGCAAGCGCAAAGCGCTTGATAACCAGCACAGAGTCGGTTGCGTTGTGCAAAACCTCGCCGTCCCTGTACCACTGGTACTGCACCGCTCCGCGGGCAACAAGCTTGAGCTCCAGCCTTGTGTTGAGATGCTGGTATACGGTATCGGGCAGGTTGGTGATAACGCTGGGCTCGCTTGTGCTCACCACCACCTGCGTTGCGCTCGAGGTATCGTTGCCGCACGAGCCGTAAGCTACCATTACGTAGCTGCCCGCATCGCTTTCGTCCACCATCATCTTGTTGTAGCTCTCGGAGGTGGCTATTCTGTTGCCGTTGTGGTACCATACCACGCTGTTGGCGTGCAGCGTTGTGGATGCAAGCGCCAGCTCGTCGCGCAGGCAGAGCATAATGTTGGGCACGGGCGACCTTAGCACGTGCGCCTTGTACCTCAGCGTAACGGCAACCGTATCGCTCACCGTATCGCAGCCGTTGATTGCCTGCGCAACGTACACGCCGGAGGTTGACATGGAGTCCACGGCAAGGCGGTAGGTAGCGGTTGTAGCGTTGGGGATTACCTCTCCGTTCTTGTGCCAGCGGTAGGAGGAGGCGTTGCGCGCCTCGAGCCGCAGCCGCAGGGTGTCGCCCTCGCAGAGGCTCACCTTGTCGGGCAGCGGGCTAAGGATGGAGACAGGCCCATGGCTCACCTCCACAAACGTTGTTGCCGTGTCGTTGCCGCAGCTGTTGTACGCCACCGCAGCATACCACCCGCTGTCGGCGGAGGCAATGCTCGGCTTGATGCTGACAAGGTCGCGGCCTATCATCTTTCCGCCGTGGAACCATGCAACGCTATCGGCGTTTTCCGCGCCAACTTTCAGCACAAGGCTATCGCTTTCGCAGAGGACTATCCGCTCTGCGGGGCGCTCCGTGAGCTTGGCGCGGAGACGCAGCGTTACCGTTACGCTGTCGCGAAGCGTATCGCACAGGCTGTAGGCAAATACTTTGTAAACTCCCGCGCTATCGGGCAGCAGGCTGCCGATGGTCAGGGTATTTTCGTCGCAGGGGAGCGCCACGCCGTTGCGCAGCCAGCGGTAGCCCATGGCGTTCGTCACCGCAAACGTCAGGCTGAGCGGCGCGCCCTCGCAGGAGTAGAGGGTATCGTCCGGCAGGGTAATGTAGGGGCTGAGCGCAGGGCGAACACCCACGTTCACCACCGCCGAGTCGCTGGCGCAGCCGTTGCTGTTGTACGCCTCCACAACGTAGCGTCCCGCGTCGACGGGGCGCATAGCGTGGATGTCGATGGTCAGCAGGTTGGTTGCAATCGCTACACCGTCGAGCCGCCACGCGATGCTGTCGTAGCCGGAAGCCGTTGCCGCCAGCTGGAGCGGGCTTTCGGGGCAGGCCAGCAGGTCGCTGTACTTCAGCGCAACGTGCGGGCTGGGTAGCGCCGTGACGTAAACCGTGTCAAACAGGCTGCCGCAGGCGTTGGCCGCCTTTACTATGTAGCGTCCGCCGTGCGAAACGCTGACGCGCGGTATGCTGAACACGCTATCCGCCGGAGCGCCGCGCTTCACAACGCTCGCGTCGCTCACGCTGTCTCGGTACCAGTAGTATCCTTGCGTGTTCTCCACAGCAAACGTGAAGCCAACGCTGTCGCCCTCGCAAACGGTAAGCGAATCCTGCGTCAGGAGCGTTACGGGCTTTAAGGGCAGGTGCACGGTTACGTGTACCTTTGCGCTGTCGTTGCCGCAGCCGTTGGGGTACGAGGCTACCAGCGCATACGTGCCGCTGTCTGCCATCAGCGTATTGGGGTTGGTGTACTTCGAGCCTTCCCCAACAAGCACCCCGTTGCGCCGCCACTGCCACGCAATATTTTCGGGCACGGGCATTTGCGCCGCCGTAGCGGTGAGGCGAAGCGTATCGCCTGCGCAAATGTCAACATCCGGCGTAACGTAGGTAATGTGCACCGCGGGGTTGACCGCCACTACCACCGTGTCGGCCAGCGCTCCGCAGGCGTTGCGGGCTTCCGCAATGTACTTGCCGCTGTGCTCCGGCAGCGCGTGCGGCAGCGCGTAGAGCGTATCCGTAGAAATGGTATCCGTTGCTCCGGCTACGCGCCACAGGTAGAAGTTGGCGTTATCCACCTTAAAGAGCAGGCGCAGGCTGCGGCTCTCGCAAAGCGAAAGCGTATCCGCGCCGCCGTTGAGAGGCGTCTTGAGGCGGAGCGACATCATTATCCGCACCGTGCAGGCGGTGGTGTCGCTGTTGTTGCGGTTGGTGGCAATAAACAGGTAGCGTCCCGTGTCCGTTACCGCAAGGGCGGCAATGTTCAGCGCAAATGCTCCCGCGCCTCCGGCTATCTTCACCCCGTTGCGGTACCACGCTACGCTGTCGGCAAGAGTAGCGTCTGCCTTCAGGTACAAGGGTTGCCCCTCGCAGACGAGGGTGTCGCGCAGGGGAAGCGTTATGCGGGTGCGGGGATACGCTACGGCCAGCGCCGTGTCGCGCACCGTGCCGCAGCCGTTGTAGGCCTCCGCTACGTAGTATCCGCTATCCGCCAGCTCCGCCGGATGCTTTAGGTAGATGCTGTCGCTGCCCGCGCCATCTATCGGTGTAACGGCGCCCGATATAACGCGGTGCCACCTGTACCCCAAGGCCTCTTTTGCCTTGAAGGCTAACCTCAGCGCGCGCCCCTCGTAGTAGTACGTAGTGTCAGGCATAGGCTGCTCAACGCCTATGGAGGAGCTGACGTAGAGGTGGATGGGCAGCGTATCGTTCGTGCAAACGTTGTAGGCTACGAGCGTGTACGTACCCGAGTCGGTGAGCTTGGCGCGCGTTTCGATGTAGCTTGCGCTCCAACCAACCTCATCGCCACGGTGATACCACTTCATGCTATCGGCGTAGAGCGCGGTAGCGACGAATGAGAATGAGCCGCCGGCGCAGGCCATCGTGTCGGCGGAGAGAATGGAGGCGTGCGCCCGCGGCGTTACCGTCAGGTCGAGCGTGTCCGAGTACATGTCGCAGCTGTTGCTTGCCTGCACCACGTAGCGTCCGGACGCAAGCGTGTCGAGCGCTGAGAGGAGGAGCGTGCTGTCGCCTGCTCCGGCAATGCTCACGCCGCCCTTTGTCCACACGTACTTTTTGGCGTTCTCCACCGCGTACTTCAGCGTTATGCTGCTCCCCTCGCAAACGGTCAGCGCCTGCGGAAGCGGCTGCTTAACGGACAGCCAGCCTTCCACGTTCACCGTTGCGGAGGCCGAGGCGGTATCGCCGCAGCGGTTGTAGCCCACCACGCGGTAGAGACCGGCGTGGCTGAACTGCATGCTTTCGCTCACCTTATATACGGTATCCTTGCCGGAGGCAACCAGCACGCCGTCCCTATACCAGCGGTACTCGGTTGCGCCGCGAATGGCAGCCCGCAGCTCGAGGTTGGTGTTGAGGCAAACGTCCACCACTTTGCTGCCGGCGAGGAGGTTGACGTTGCCCTTCACGGTGTGCGCCGAGAACGTGTTGACCTTTGCCACGGGCGCGCACACCACGAGCGTAATCGTATCGCTATCGAGCGTATCGCAGGGCGAAATGGCGCGCGCCACCAGCTTGTGTACGCTTGCCGTTGCGCCGGTGTTCATCAGCAGCACGCTTGTAGCGCTTGGTGAGGAGTAGGGCGCACCGTTTACAAACCACTGGTATTTGTTGTAGCGCTCATCTTGGTTACCGCCCGCAATGCGCGGCAGGAGCCGAACCTTGGAGTTGGTGTACGTATATACGGTAGTATCGCTCTGCGAGGTCTTTACGAAGTCGCAGTCGCAAATCTTCACCGTCATGGTTGGCGACACGTTGTTGCCGTAGCCGTAGCCCACGGCGTAGTATTCACCCTCCTTTACGGGCGGGGAAAGGTGCAGCGTGTCGGCAGAGCTAAGGCGACGCTCGGGGTCATTCTTGAGGTACCACGAGAACGTTGCCGGCGACGAAGCGCGCACCTGAAGCGTAATGGGGTCGTTGGGGCTGCACAGCCACAGCAGGTTGTTGGGGACAGCCTTAAATCCCCACTCCCTGTCGTCGAAGCGCGCGCCAATAAACGTTATGTCCACCGCCGACGGTATGCGGATGCGGGCGCACCCCATAAACGCATCCATAATATCTATCTTGGAGAACGAAAATCTCCCCTCGGAGCAGAAGTTGCCCACTTGGGTGGATATGTTGTCGAATTGCGCAAACATGGTTGCCGGCGCGCAGAAGCTTTCGCCCTGCATCATAATGCTGTCGGGGTTGCGCCCCTTGGCAATGGAGAGCGGTGTGGCGGCGCAGACCTGCTTAAAGAGGTCGAGCTGGTTGAGGCTACCCTGCATAACCGCGTTGAAGCAGTGACCGCCGAGCTTCGCCCCCACGCCGGCTTCGCGCATAAACATGGTTGCCGGTGCGCAGAAGCTCTCCCCGCTCATCAGGATGCTGTCCGGATTTCGCCCGTCTGCCTGCGACAGGGCTGTCGCGGCGCAGATAAGGCCGGTGGCGTTCGAGCCATGCTCGTCCTTCCCCAAGGCAAGTCGCCCTGCGGAGCAGAAGCCGCCAAACGGCTGGGTTGCCGCATCGGTGGATGAAAAGACGGTAACGCCGCTGCACTCGCCGCCAAACGGCAGGTGCATGCTGTCGGGGTTGGCGCCCTTAGGCAGCTCCGAAAGGGCAACGCTTACGCAGGCGTCTCCGGCCATCCGCTCCTTCAGCGCCGCACCGGCGGAGGCGGCCGGATGAACGGCGGAGCAGAAGCCATCCAGCGCGGTTGCCGCCACCTCCTCGCCGTGGAAGAACGTCAGCTCGCCGCAATCTCTACTCCCCTCAATCATTATGCTATCCACATTCTTCCCCGCTGCCGCGGAGGTGGCCGTAGCGGCGCACGCCAGCATAACGCTGTTCGCCGCGTTCTTGCCGTCCGCTACGCAAAAATGCCCGTCGGAGCAAAAGCTCCCGAGCAGGGACGTAGCCGTATCGACGATGGCGAACGATGTGGCGGGGCTACAGTAGGATTTCTGTGCAACGAGTACGCTGTCGGCGTTCATCCCCGCCGGCAGCTGCGACGCCGCCGTAGCCGCGCAGATGCGAGCGCCAACAACGCCGCTCCCCAAAACAGCTACGCTGTCGTGAAGCATGGCGGCCGCGCACGACCCGCTAAAAAGCTGCCGCAGGGTGTCCACCTGCGTAAAAATGCTCAAGGCGGAGCAGGCAGACATGTTCTGCACCATCACGCTGTCGGGGTTGGCGCCGTTAGCAAAGCTAAGGAGCGTGGCGGCGCAGGCTTCTCCTGCATGCCTTGCCACGCCATCATCCACCCCGTCCGACAGGGTGGCGGCAACGCAAAATTCCCCTGCATCCGCGTATACATTATCGGACGAAGCGTACACATCAACTTTGGCGCACCAACCGCTACTGTAAAAATATACGGTATCTATGCCCGTTGTATCGCTCACGCCCAGCTGGGCGTAGCTCGTAACGGTCAACGATAAAAACAATAATAATAATAAGTGCTTTTTCAACTTCTTCTCAGTATATTTAGCCTTCTACCAACATTCCGTCCAATGGGGGATTGCTACTGCGGCGAGATGATAACGTATCCATTTTTTGCGTTCACGCTATTCGCGAACGTTCCTTTGCTCACGCCCCCAACGTAGTGCGTACCGCCGCCGCCGCCGCCGCCCGCGCAGCCCATGTGGCTGCTTTCGCCGCCGCCGCCGCCGGCGCCGGCCTTGCTTTCGGCGCCTCCTGCCTTACCGCCCTGCCCGGGGCGACATCCGCCTTTTCTGAACTTACTTCCGCCTGTTCCGCCGCTGCCGTTCCGGTAGCCGCCACCGCCGCCACCGCCGCCGCCCTGCGGCCATACAGTGGAAACGTTGTCAAAGGGGGAAAAGCCTATCGCAGTCTGTCCCTTCGTATTTTGAGCTCCGCCGAATCCCGTAGCCGAGTAGTCGTGACCGCGGCCGCCGCCACCGCCGCCGCCGCCTGCAACAATAACTCGGCTGGCAAGGTTTGTGGTGCCTATCCGAATGTCGGAAGCTCCGCCACCCGTAGCGCCCGCTTCGGCGCTACCTTTGCGCTGGCTGGGGTCCACTGCGCCGCCGACGCCGGCGCCGTTGAACGTTTTCCCCATGCCCCCTACAAAAATGTAGGCAACCTCCTTTGACGACGCTTCGTACAAGCCTTCCGCCATGCCGCCCATGCCGCCTTTGGCACTTTTTACAGCGTCACCACCACCCTTTGCGCCGTAGCAGGAAAACTTATACATGCCCGGGCTGAGCTGAACTCGGTAGTGGCTTCCGGAGTAGCTGTAGGTAAACGACGCCCGCGCGCTGACAAACGACGGCGCAAATATGGTGTTGGCTTCGTTTCGCGCCCGCGCGTAAACTTTTATGGGCGCTGTGGTAGAAAAGGTGTTGCTCCCCGACTGCAGCAGCCTGCCGTTTACGGGAGCATCGTACCAGTCAACGGTGGCGCCGATAGAGGTGTAGGCTTGGAATGTTGCCTCCTCCGTGTTCACGCCGGACACGTCCCGTAGCCGCAGGATGCGGGGGTTGTCATCGCCGGTGCTATTCTTGGTGCAGCGAACGCTCAGCCCGAAAAACTTGCCTGTGCTTGAAACGCCGACGCCCGACTTGCAGCTCGTAGCGTCCATGTAGCGGTAGTAGGCGTGGGTGGTGCTGCTCTCGGACGACGTCCAGAAAGCGGCGTACCAGCCCGCGCCGGTGAAGTACGATGAGCTGCCGCTGCCGTGCCGCCGCCCCGCCGGTAGCATCGAAAAGCCAAAGTAGTCGTCGCCAAGGTTGTGCGGCGTGATGAGCTTACCCTTCGAATCCAGCCGAAGCCATATCCACGCGCCCCCTGCCGTTTCGGCGCAGATGGAGTCAACGGGGCTGATGTGCGGCGGGCAGCTGTTCGTGGACTTGAGGCGCGGAAGAGCGCTCTTGCCGAGGTCGTTTTTCACCGACGTACCCGCCAGAACGTGGTTGCAGGGCGCCGCGCCGTCTGCCTGAAAGAGGTCGGTGTTGTCGCACCCCTCCACGCTGTTGAGCATAACGCCCCAGTCAAAATCGCTGGGCAGCAGCCATCCATCGGGGCAAATGCCCTGCGCTTCGCTAAACATATCGCGCACTTGCACCTTGTCCTGCGTGGACGAGAAGCCGTTACGCCGCATGGCCGAATTCCACGTGTAGAGCGCCCCGTAAACGCCGCACGCCGGCAACCCCGACGTGGCGGTAACCTGCACCACGCCGCGCGGCGGAATGCCCGTACACCAGTAGTTGCCAAACAGCGCATTGTTGTCGGATGCAGAGGCGTTGTTCAGGCCAATGTTGGCGTTGCCGGAGTTGACTATTTTTTCGGTGTAGGCAAGATTTTGCGCAAACCACCACTTGCCGTCGGGCAAGAGCACAATCCGGTAGGGCTTGCAGTCGCGCGCA
This sequence comes from Prevotellaceae bacterium, assembly GCA_031288885.1. Lineage (GTDB taxonomy): Bacteria > Bacteroidota > Bacteroidia > Bacteroidales > UBA932 > JAITMY01. Next base: position 12,732 of record JAITQP010000005.1, read on the forward strand.
TCGCGAATCCATCCCTCCCAGTTGCCCGATTTGCCCTGACGTGTGTGGCAAGCCACTATATCCGAGCCCTTGTAGGGGCAATTCTTGTGCACGTTGTTCGGCTCAAAAATCACATCCGACCCGCCAACGCCGCAGCCCTTGCAGCGGTAGGCGAGCTCAAAGCTCTCCACGCAAAGCCGCATGCTGTCCGACGATTTAACGCCCTTGGGCAGGGTAAAGCGCAGCTTGTAGCCGCCCGCCTTGGGGCGCATAAACGCCATGCTGTCCTGCGACAGCACGTAGGAGGCGGTGTTGTTCAGCACGCTATCCACCGCCACCGCGAGCCGGAGCCCGCTCTTGTCCTCCAGCCAAAACCGAGCCTGATATTCGCTACAGCTTTGCTGCTCGTACATAATTTCTGCGTATAGCTTCCGGTTTTGGAGGTCGGAGTTGGTGGTGAGCACCGTAAAAGGCGCTACCCCACTGGCAAGCACCGGCGCTACCGGCAGCAGCAACGCTGCTACCAGCATCGCTACCGCCTTTTCCGCTATCCTGTTAAGTGACATTTCTCTGAAGCTGATATATTTATATTGGTATCATCCTGATTGCGGCAACGGAGGTGGGTTGTTGCTATCGCGTTCGGCTAACCCTAACAGGCTTTAACACCCTGTTAGGGTTTACCCGAACGCCCCTCCACCTCCGTCGCTACGAGCGGACGCACGGCCGTGCCTCCTGCACGCCTCGCGCCGCTGACAGCTAACTGTTAACCGCTATGCTACGGCCGTTGGTCGGCTACGCACCGCACCGACATGCCCGTCCACTTGTCCCACGTCCAGCTTTGGATGGCAAAGTTGAAGTCCGCGTTATGGCGGTAGTTGTACCTGAAGCCGCGCGCGTACGCCAGCTCATTGTTCGTTGCAGAGTTCGCCACGCCGCTGGTCACGCTCGACGTCCAGAAGCCTGCAAACTCGCCCATGTAGTAGAAGTTTGCCTTAGCAGTATTCCCCACCGAGTTGTAGTGCCGCATACCCGCGGGCTTTGCGGCAAAGCCGTACTTGTCGGTGCCTGCCGTTTCGGGCAGAAAGTAGTTCCAGCTCGAGTTGGTTGCGGAGGCGTGCGTAATGATGGTAGCCGGCGCGTTGAGGTTGCTGGTGTTGGCGCTGGGGGCGCTGCTGTACGATAGGCTGGGCTTCACGCTCGGCGTTGCGCCTGTGCCGGCGCCAACGCCGTAGTTGGTAATCGTACCGTCGAGCTCCCTTGCCGGCGCAACGTCGGTGCTTAGCAGGTCTCTAAAGGCGCACTTGCTGGCCGCCCAGTAGAGGGTGCCCGCACTGGTGTAGTTGTGCGCGCAGGGCGAGATGAGGTTAAGGTTGGTGGCGCTCGTCGCGTTTAGGCCAGAGGCGGGGCATCCGCCGCCGCACCCCGCCTCCACAAGGTTGATCATCTTCCCCCAGTCGTAGCTGCTCGGCACAAACCACCCCTTGGGGCATATCCCGCGCCGCGTGCTTTCGCTGTTGATGGGCGCTGCGGGCAGAACAGCGGCGTCGGCGATGGCGGTGGCGTAGCCGTCGAGCGACATCACCGTTAGCCACGGGTACAGCGCGCCGTAGGTATTGCAGGCTTCGTCCACCCCAACGCCGCTGTTGGGTAGCTGGTTGCCGTTTGCGCCAAAGCTATAGAGGAAGCCGGGGGTGCCCGGGTTTCCGTTGCCGCTGTTGCCGGCGGGCGGGCACCAGTACGTGTGGAGGTAGTCCGCGCTCGTACCGGAGGTCCCGCTGGGGTCTCCGGCGGACTGCTTTTTGTCCAGCGGCTTTGTTGACGTTCCGTAGTAGTTGAGGTTTTGGGCAAACCACCACTTTCCGTCCGGCATTTGCACAATGCGGTAGGGCTTGCAGTCGCGCTCGTCGAGTATCCAGCCTTCCCAGTTGCCCGCCTTGCTATCGCGCTTGTAGCACGCCAGCACGTCGTTGCCCTTGTTTAGGTAGGGGCAGCTGGGGTCAATATCATTGGGGGTGAATATCATATCCGTTCCGCCGATACCGCACCGCTCGCACCGCTGCGAAAATACCATTGCCTCTATGCATATCGAGGCGCTATCTTCCACCGTGAGCCCCTGCGGGAGGGGGAACTCGAGCTCGTAGCCCGAAACTTTCATGGCGTACATCACCGAGTCGCCGTTTTTGAGGCGCGCAATCCACTCGGCAGGCTCCGTGGTGATTTTAGAGTCCCAAACAGGCCCGTTGAGCACCTTAACTTTTTGGTAGCCGAGGTTGCCCTTTGTTGTCTGCAGCCTGAAGCGGAGGTCGTACGTCCGGCAGCTTAGGCCGTCGAAAGCGATGCGGACAAATATTTTTTCATTCTGGAGGTCGGTGTTGGTTTCCAAAACGGTTGCCGGATCATGCTGGGCGAAAGCCGGAGAAACCAGCAGGGCACAAGCAAAGACAACTTGCGCTGCTTTCTTGAGTATTGTTGCCATTGTGTTCATCTATCTTTTGGGTTATGAATTATGTGTTGTGAGTTATAAGCTATACGTTATATATTTACGCTGCGCACTTCTACTTTCCCTTCACGCAGCGCACCGAAAAGGCGTGGTACAGGGCGTTAGCGCTCGACTGCGCGTAGAAGCGCTTCACCTCCGTAGCGTCGTGGAAAAAGCCGCGCAATACCGGCGAGGTGTTGTTGCTGTTGTAGTTGTAGTAAGTCGACGACAAAAAGATGGCGTACTGCCCGCGACCGGCAAACACCGACACGTTAGCACCAGCCTGCTGTGAGGAGCGGAATCCTGCCGGCAGCACGGAGAAGCCAAACCTGTCGCTACCCGAAGCCTCCCTGCCGCCGTACATCCAGCGGGTGTAGGCGTAGCGGACTTTTGGCGTACCGTTGGCGTTATTTTCGGCGTAGAGGCCAAAGGTACCCGAGGGCGTGTTTGTGGCGAGGTTGTCGCAGAGGGTGCTTGTAGGGCAGGTGGGGGTTGCCTTAAGCACCTTGCCCGCCTGATAGCCGAGGTCGTAGTAGTATATAGCGTTGTTGCTGGTAATAGGGTTAAATCCTGTCATCTGCATGTTGCCCAGCGATCCGCCATTGCCGTTTTCTCCCGCCCCGCCCGGTATGCCTGTGGCGGTAAGCGCTATCGCTGTCTGCGTAGAGGGAATTAAAAAGTGGTTGCACGGCGGGTTTAGCGGCAGCACATCCGCGCTTGTAACAGCAGGAGTTGCGCAGCCCTCGGCGCTATTAAGCATAATACCCCAGTCGGCGTCGTTGGGCAGGTACCAGCCCGGCGGGCAGATTCCCCTTACGGTAGAGGTGTTAACGGAGCTTGTAATAGCCGTTGTAGCCTGCTCGGCGCCCGTGCCGTCGAGCTTGCGCGCCGTTTGCCACGGGTACAGCGCGCCGTACACCTCGCAGCTCCACTTTATGTCGTTTTTCACGCCGTCCTCCGGCTGCGTTGACTGCGCGCGGTGGTTGGGCCCCGGGCAAAAGAAGAATGACTGCGTGGAGCCGGGGTTGCCCACGCCGCCCTCCTGAGGAGTCTGGAGGTCATTTTGGTAGTTGAGGTTTTGGGCAAACCACCACTTGTTGTCCGGCATTTGCACCACGCGGTAGATGCGGCAATCGCGGGGGTCTTGGATGTAGGCCTCCCAGTTCTTGGCGCCACCCACGCGGCGACCGCAGGCCACAAGGTCATCCCCCGAATACGGGCAGTCCGGATCGAGGTCTTTTGGGGTAAACAGGATATCCGACCTGTTCACGCCACACCACCGGCAGCGGTAGGCAATCCTGTACGTTTCGAGGCACACCATGGGGCTGTCGGCGGCGGTGATGCCGGCCGCCTTACCCTTCAGCGCAAAGCGGAGGTGGTACCCGCCAACCGCCGTATTGTCGAGGTTGAGCACCTTGAGCGCCGTGCCCTTATCGCTGTAGGTACCTATCTTTTGCGTGCCGTGATTATTGCTAATTACGGAGTCAAGCACAATATCGGTGTAGGTCGTCAGCTTTTTAGTCTCCAGCCTAAAGCGCAGCTGGTAGCTTCCGCATATTTTGGGGGTGTAGTTCATTTCTACGTACAGCTTCTTGTTCTGCACGTCTACGTTGGTGGACAAAATCGTAGCATCAACGGCTGTTTGGGATTTTGCCGGCATGGCAAATACCAGCATGCACAACCCCATAAAAAACCCGACTACACGCGCGGTTCCTGTCTTTCTATTTTTAAATGTAACCATAATAGCTATTATTTTTTTTAGTGAATTTGGTTCTCGTTTTTGGATAATCACTATCGCTCATACTTTCATATTACACCACAATAACGCTTTACATCTTCAACATATTGTGCGGGCGACAAAAAAAAATTCTGCCGGTCGGCAACCGCTGCGCAGCCAACCGTTTTTTTTTGCCGCGCGGCAAAAAAGTTACAAACAAGAAATGGGAAAATTTTAGCTGGCGAGGGTAGCGGCAGCGGCTTCGTTATAATTCCAAAAGAAGCTGCTACCTTTGCACTTTTGGATGCAAAAACCTAACCGCAAAACAAATGCTCGAAAGTACCGGAGAAAAATATCAACCGCTCACAACGCAGCAGGCGGAATACCTCATTACTGCCATGGAGCAAAGCGCCGTTAAAGCGCCCATGCTGGAGCTCACGCCGGAGAATTGGGAGGCGGAATTTGGCAAAAGTGGAATAGTCTCAACGCCACTTGGAGAGGTTAAAATGGGGGAAAATCAGTATTCTAAAATGCATGCAAGAGGCAGGGCGGCGGAGTTCGGCATGGTGAAACCAACGCTTACAAGCCCGAGTGTTATTATTGAAGAAGCAAGTCGCGAGGGCTCGGTTGTCAATGAGCGCTGCACGAATTTACTATTTGTCAAAACTTTTACCGATAGTACCGGTAGTAAGTATATCCATTTTGAGAGCGTAACGATAAGTAAAGGTAAAAAAGAAGTAGCTGTTAGCAGCCATATAGTAAGGCCGCAACAGCTACTCGATAAGCTGAAAGCGGGTCAAGTCGTTTATACTGCGACGGCACTAAATGCTTCCGGTCAAACATTCGCCGAGTACTCTCCCCAAACAGAATCCGGTGCGCTTTCCGATAGCAAAGGTATGGAATAATTCCGAAACTACAAAAAAAATGGCGTTTTGGCTTTGCGCGTCGTCGCACGCTTCGCGTCATTGCGAGCGAAGCGAAGCAACCGGAGCTCGGCGTAGCCAATCCAGCATTGCACGCTTCGCGCCGCCCCGACCAACCTCATTTCCAACCTAATTTCCCTAACAAAGCAACCTCAGTAGCATATGAGCATGAATATAAACGACCTCATTACCTCATTATTAAATGGCGCTTAATGAGGTAATGAGGTGGGGGAGATGGGGGGTCAACCTCGGGCTACTGAGGTAGTTTTGTTTAAGAATTAGGTTGGAAATGAGGTTGCGGGGCGGGGCGTGCGGGCGGGCGCGGGGGCATCCCATCGGGATGCATCGCTCGGTAGAAAAGCCGCGCACCCCGCCGCTCCTGCATCCCGTAGGGATGCATCCCTACGGGATGCAAAAGGCACGTGAATATCCACGCTTTTCTACCGAGCGTTCCATTCCTACGGAATGGCAAATCTGCGGCATGCTTCGCGCCCCCCGCCCACAGCGACATGGTAGCGCGGCTTGAAAAGCCGGATTTTCATAACCGCAGGTCAACGACCTGCGGTTATGAAGATTAAGCCCT
>JAITQP010000129.1 GCA_031288885.1 Prevotellaceae bacterium
GCAAATATACAAATAATTTTTCCAAATTGTCCAAATTGAGGTGAAAAAGATTTGGCAAGCTGCGCCACGCTACGTTCTGGATTGCTTCGCTACGCTCGCAACGGCGCGAGGCGTGCGGCGGCGGCGGTTTTCGGGGAGGTTCCTCCGCTCCGCGCGCTCGTACCTCGCGCGCTGCGGTCGGAATGACGGCAGGGGAGAGGAGAGAGAAGGACGCGAAGCGTGCGGGGATGGTCGTCGCACGCTTCGCGTCCCTTTCCCCCCCTACCGCCCGTCATTCCGAGCGCAGCGAGGAATCTCCTCGCACACAGCCGCCGCCATTGCACGCTTCGCGCCGTCCCGTAGGGACGGAATGTTGGTAGAAATCGGAATTCCCCCCACCTCTCCCCGTCCCGTAGGGACGGAACAGCACGGATAGCGACGAGGCGGCAACACCCACATTCCGTCCCTACGGGACGGCGCAAAACGTGCGTGTGGCGGCGGCGGTTTTCGGGGAGGTTCCTCCGCTTTGCGCGCTCGTCCCTCGCGCGCGTCGGTCGGAATGGCGGGCGGCGGGGAACGAGCGAAGCTGGCGTGCAAAGCGCGGAGGTAGGGCTCAAAAAATTTTCCGTATAATTCCAAAAGAAACAGCTACCTTTGCAAAACCTAACCGCAAAGCAGCAACCGCTACCCGCTGACCCCTAAGAAGAAGCTCACGCTTTGCGCCATTAACCATTAATCATTAACCATTAATCATTAAAAAAGTTGTTTTCAGGAATTGTAGAGGCTACGGCAAGGGTAGCCGCGCTGGAGCGCGAAAAAGAAAACTTGCACATTACGCTCGAATGCCCCTTTGCCGCCGCGCTAAAGGTTGACCAGAGCGTTGCCCACAACGGCGTATGCCTCACGGTGGTGCGCTGCGACAGCCGGACGTATACCGTAACCGCCATTCTGGAAACGCTCCAAAAGTCCAACCTCGGGCTGCTCTGCGTGGGCGACGAGGTAAACGTGGAGCGCAGCATGAAAATCGACAGCCTGCTCGACGGGCACCTCGTGCAGGGGCACGTTGACCAAACCGCCGTGTGCAGCGAGGTGAAAGCCGCCGACGGCAGCTGGTATTTTACCTTCACCTACGACCCCGCCGCCGGAAATATCACGGTCGAAAAGGGCTCCATCGCGGTGAACGGCGTGAGCCTGACGGTGGTCAACTCGCAGCACGGCAGCTTTCAGGTGGCCATCATCCCCTACACGTATGAGCACACCAACTTTCACGCTATCAGGCAGGGAACGGTGGTAAACTTGGAGTTTGACGTGGTGGGAAAGTATATCGCCAAGCTGGCCAAGCTGTACGTGGAGGAATTAAGAATTAAGAATTAGAAATTAGGAATTAGGAATTAGGCTGACGCGAGAGGGAAGAGGCAACGAGTTGAAGTCCAAATCCCTCTTTTTGCTATGTATGGAGTGAAGTATTTTTGTATATTTGGGGTAAATAGTAAAAATAAATTTATGGCAACGCTATCAATGTTTTATGGCATAATTATTTCCATGTTTTTTAGAGATAACAGGCAACACAAACTTCCGCATATTCACGTTCAATATCAGGATGACAGCGCTATTTTTTCTATTCCTGATGGCGAAATAGTTGACGGAATGCTGAAAAAGCCACAAATCAGGCTTGTTCAGGCGTGGATAACTTTACATGCAGACGAGCTGATGGCGAACTGGAGTTTGGCTGTAGATGGCAAAAACATATATAAAATAGAACCTTTAAAATAGTAGCAATGAACCCGCGCGTTAAAAATGTGGCTCCGGAAAAAGATTATACCGTTCATGTATGGTTTACCAACGGCGAGGAGGGTATTTTCGATATGAAGCCATACTTGGATTATGAGGTGTTTCGTCCGCTGAAGGACGAGCAGCTGTTCAAAACCGTGCGCCCTTTTATCGGCACCATACAATGGGCTAACGAGGCTGACCTTTGTCCCGATACGGTTTATCTGGACAGCGTAAAGGTTTAAGGCTTCGCTATACTCAAAAACGTAACGCTAAAAATCTATGAAGCTCATCAACATTCACTGCGAAAACAACGGGGTGACCAAGGCCTACGAGCCGGGGACTTCGCTGCTGCAAGTTGCGCGCGACCAAAACATCCGGCTGGAGTCGGCAACCCTCGCCGCGCTGGCAAACAACCAGCTCAAGGAGCTGTGGTACGAGGCGTCGAGCCCGCAAACCGTGCGCTTCATTGGCTACGAGCACCCCGACGGAAGGCGCTGCTACCAGCGGTCGCTCGCGTTTCTGCTGCAAAGGGCCGTCAGGGACGCTTTCCCCAGCCACAGCCTTAGCGTGGAGCATTCCGTTTCCAACGGCTTTTACTGCGAGCTGAGCGGCGCGTCCGGCTTCAGCGCGCCAATGGTGGGCGCCATCGCCAAGCGTATGCGCGAGCTGGTGGCGGCGGATTTGCCGTTTGAAAAAACAAAAATCCCCACCACGGAGGCTATCGCCATCTTTCAGCGGCAGGGGTACGCGGAGAAAGCGCGCCTACAGCAAACGCGCGGCAAGCTCTACACGTCGGTTTACTACCTCGACGGCTACGCCGACCACTTCTACGGGCCGCTGGTGCCCAGCACGGGAGCCCTGAGCAGCTTTGGGCTTACGCCCTACTATAACGGAATGCTCCTCATGTTCCCCAAGGCGGGCAGCGCGGAGGCGCTGGAGAACGTCATAATCCAGCGGAAAATGTTCGATATCTTTCAGGAGCACAAGCAGTGGGTGGATATTCTACAGGCGGGAACCGTGGGGCAAATTAACGAGCTCGTACAGCGCAGCGGCGGGGACGAGCTGATTAAGGTGTCGGAGGCGCTGCACGAAAAACGGTACGCGCAAATCGCCGACCACATCTCGTCGCTCGGGCGCAGCGTGAAGCTGGCGCTGATAGCCGGCCCCTCGTCGAGCGGAAAAACAACAACCTCCAAGCGCCTCTCCATCCAGCTCAAGGTGGCGGGCTTTGCGCCCAAGGTGCTGGAGATGGACAACTACTTCGTAAACCGCGACCAAACGCCGCTCGACGAGCACGGCGAGCACGACTTTGAGAGCATCAACGCGGTTGACTTGGAGCTCTTCAACGAGCACCTCGACCAGCTGCTGCGCGGCAGGCGCGTGCGCCTCCCCAAGTTCGACTTCGGCAGCGGCGCGCGCTTCTACGACGATACGTACATGCAGCTGGGCGAAAAAGACATCCTCATTGTGGAGGGCATCCACGCGCTCAACCCCAAGCTCACCGAGGCGATTAACCCCCAAAACAAGCTCCGCATTTACGCCTCCGCGCTCACGTTCATCAACCTCGACGAAAACAACCGCATCTCCACCACCGACAACCGGCTGCTGCGACGGCTTGTGCGCGACGCGTTTTTCAGGGGCAACGGCGCGCAGGCAACGCTCCACCGCTGGGCGAGCGTGCGGCGGGGGGAGGACAGGAATATTTTCCCCTTTCAGGAGAACGCAGATATTATGTTCAACTCGTCGCTGCTGTACGAAATCAACGTGCTCCGCAAGTACGCAGAGCCCATGCTCTACCGCGTGCTCCCCAACGATGCGGTGTACGCAGAGGCGTGCCGCCTGCTCAAATTCCTCAGCTACTTTGAGTTCATCAGCCCCGAAGATGAGCAAAAAATTCCCCCCACCTCCATCATCCGCGAGTTTATTGGCGGAAGCAGCTTTTTGTACAGGTAGCGAGAAGAGAGGATAGCAAAAGTTAACGCTCGACCAAACCATGGACGAAATGTATGCGGACGCTTGTCCGCGCTGTAATAGCAGACATCCCGCTGCGCTGGAGCCGCTGCCTAAGTCCTACCAAGATAACTTCAGGGTGGAGGTGGAGCGGCTACTGGAGAGCGTATTTGCCGGAAACCCCTCCGGCAACATGCTTGCGGCAACCGGCAAAGCTCTTACCGAGCGCGTGGCGCAAGCCTACACCGGCGTTACGGACGACTTCACCACGCCCGATGCCGCTATGCTCGTGCACCTCATCCGCGACACGTGGCAGCTTGCGGCGGCCAAAAGTTACCGGCAGCTGCGCGACCTTACCCTCGCGCTCACCAACGAAAACGGAAAGCTGCGCGAGTGGAGCGATTTTAAGGAGGTTGCCGGAAAAATTTGCGAACAGTACAACAGCACGTGGCTGCAAACAGAGTACAACTTTGCCGCAATCTCCGCACAAACCGCCGCGCGCCGGACGAAGCTTGAAAAGGAGGCGGACATCATTCCCAACCTCCAAGCAAGCCTTGCCCAAATCGGTGTAATTTTTCCCCAAAACCACCCCTACTACAGCGGCGTGCCGCGCGCGGAAATACGAAAATCCATACTCTACCTGCCGCCGGAAAACACCTACCAAGCCGTAAAGATTGGCGGGCACAAAGTGGAGGT
>JAITQP010000206.1 GCA_031288885.1 Prevotellaceae bacterium
CCCCAAAAGTATCACGTAAATATCCGACTGCTGCACTTCATGAATGTAAGCCTTTTGGGGCGTTTGATCCTTAGGTGGCATGTCTTCAAAAATAAATACGTCAAAGAATTTTCCAAACAGGGCGTCCTTTTGCAAATAGTCGGACAGCATACGCCGCTCCTTTGCAAATTCTTTGTGCACGCTGCTTATGAAAACTTTATATCGCATATTGTTTTAGCGGTGTTGTAGAAGGCCCAATGTGAGATAAGGTCGTCGCGCTGAAAGAGTGCAATGTTTTTCTCCTTTTGGGTGTTAACCTTATCAATAATAATCTGCTCATGGGAACGTAGCTGGTTGTTGCATTATCAAACTTCATTGTGTAATGATTGTTTGAAATATGCCAAATTTTACGAATAAAAGCCTTTATTAAAAATATGAACGTAGTCAAAAGAATTGCTCATGAGTAAAACGCCTAAACTCCCGTATGTTGACCCTCCTATGAAGCAGGTGCACTGAGATAACAGATAAATCTGTGATAGATAGGTAACTCCTCCTTGTATTTTGCCTTGTTTATCGTTGTAGGATAAGCGTTTTGAGTTGCTTTTTCCTTTTGGCAAGTCGGCGCCACGCCATTTTGGTACAGCGTTAAAAATCAGTTTATCTCCAAAATGTGCTACAAACAAGTCATAAATATCAGCATCTTCGGTTGCCATGTAAAGCGACTCACAATGGTATTGCGCCATTACTTCCTCTGCCTTGCTTATTACTTCCTCCGGTGCGGGCTGAATAGAGTGTCCTTTTGGTTTTAGCTGAGTGTAATCCGTACCTCTGCAGAGTACGCCCAAAATTCTACCTTTATTTTCCAGCAACTCTTGCTGTTTTTTGGTGACAAAATTTTTGGTTTTGGTGTTAAGGCGTATATATTTGGAAAAGATTTCTTTAGCGTACAAAAAACTTTGGGGATTATCAGAAACATTGCTGCAATGTATATTCCATTGTTGCGCGGGAGGAAAAGCATTTTGTACACTTTTGATAATATTCTTTGCAGACCGTATATCATTCAGCCCGTATTTCGTTGGCTGCTCAAAAAAATATTCCCACGCATTTTCTTTGAACAGCTCATTGAAAGTAAGGTATTGGCTGTAGTAGTGCTGTAAATCGATAATCGGGATGTAGCCACGCTCAACAGCGTAAATAATATGCATCAGCTGATGCTTTACAATGCCAAACAAACCAGTCCATCCTTCGTCAAAGCCAATGACATAAAATGTTTTATCCGGCATTTTTGCTCCCAAACATTTTTTCACTTCGTGAGTTTTGTAGTAGGGCATCCGGCGCTGTACTTCCTTGCATAGCAACATGAAAAAGAATCTTGGCCCTCGACGGAGTATTGTACCTATTTGATAGTAAATAATTTTCAATAATCTGTTCATTTGGGAGGTTTAATGTTAGATAATACGGTTTCATTTTGATTTTCAATCAATTACTTAAGCAATTTGGCTTACTTTGTGATATCATAGCTGGTTTTACCCAAAAATCCTCAACTCGTTGACTTTCTGCACCAGCTCCGCCACCGTAAACGGCAAGCCCTGCACCTTGTTGTACTGCAGGATGGGGATATGTGGGAATTTCATGCGCAGCAGGTTGGCAAATTGCCCCATGTTGAGCTCGCAGGCTATCACGTTTTTGAAGCGGCTTAGCGTTGCCTCCGTGTTTTTGGGCAGCGGGTTGAGGTGCCTGAAGTGCGCAAGGCTAACCTTTTTGCCGCTCGCCCGCAGCTGCGTCACCGCCGACAGGAGGTGCCCGTAGGTGCCGCCCCAGCCCACCACGAGCAGGTCGCCCTCGGCGTCGCCCTCTACGCTGAGGTCGGGAATGAAGTCGGCAACCTTGGCGACCTTGGCCGCCCGCAGGTCGGTCATCTTTTGGTGGTTTTCGGGGTCGTGCGAAATGTTGCCCTTGAGCGCGTCCTTTTCCAGCCCGCCCACGCGGTGCTCCAGCCCTTTTGTGCCCGGGATGCCCCAGCGTCGCGCCAGCCGCTCCGCGTCGCGCCGGTAGGGCTGGTAGCTTTCGCCTGCGGAGGCAATGGGAGGCGTAATGGCGGGGTAATCTTTTTTCACGTTAGGAATTTTCCAAGGCTCCGAGCCGTTGGCGATGTACCCGTCGGTGAGCAGGATGACGGGCGTCATGTGCTCCAAGGTGATTTTTGCCGCCCAAAAAGCCGCGTCGAAGCAGTCCGACGGCGAGCTTGCCGCCATGACCACCACGGGGCTTTCGCCATGCCGCCCGTAGAGCGCCTGCATCAAGTCCGACTGCTCCGTTTTGGTGGGCAGGCCTGTTGAGGGGCCGCTGCGCTGCACGTCCACCACCACCAGCGGCAGCTCGGCCATGACGGCAAGCCCCAGCGCCTCGCCCTTGAGCGCAAGCCCGGGGCCGGAGGTGGTGGTAACGGCAAGGTTGCCCGCAAACGAGGCGCCTATGGCGGTGCAAATGCCGGCAATTTCATCCTCGGCCTGCAGGGTTTTTACGCCCAAATCTTTTCGCGCCGACAGCTCCTCCAAAATTCCGGTGGCGGGGGTAATGGGGTACGACCCGCAAAAGAGCTCGCGCCCCGATTTTTCGGCGGCGGCAATCAGCCCCCACGCGGTGGCAACGTTGCCGTTGATGATGCGGTAGGTGCCTTTTTCCAGCAGCCCCGAAGCAACCTTGTAGGTGTTGGCAAAGGCGTGGGTGTTGGCGGCGTAGTTGTAGCCGCCCTTGAGCACGGCGCGGTTAATGTCTATGAGCGCCGGTTTTTTCTTGAACTTGCTTGCAAAGTAGGCTTCGGTGTGCTCCGGCGGCAGGTTGAACAGGTAGTAGCAAATGCCCAGCGCAAACATGTTTTTGCAGCGCGCCACCGTTTTTGCGTCGGCGTCCGAATCTTTTAGCGTAGTTTTGGTGAAAGAGGTTATGGGCGCCCAAATAACGTTGTAGCCCTCCAGCTTCAGCTCCGCCAAGGGGTCGGCGGTGGCAAAGGCGGCCTTTTTCAGGTGCGCCTCGTCAAAGGCGTCGGCGTCGAGGATGGCGGTGGCGTCCTTTTTCATCCACTTGGCGTTTGCCTTGAGGGCTGCGGGGTTCATCGCCACCAGCACGTCGCAGTAGTCGCCCGGGGTGTTGACGTCGGTGGCGCCAAAGTGCACCTGAAAGCCCGAAACGCCGGCTACCGTTCCCTGCGGCGCGCGTATCTCTGCGGGGTAGTCGGGGAACGTTGAAACGCTGTAGCCAAGCAGCGCCGAGGTGTCGGAAAAGAGCGTGCCGGTAAGCTGCATACCGTCGCCCGAATCGCCGGAAAAGCGAATTACAATGTTGCTGCGCTCGTTTAGTGTCGCCATTTTTACGTGATTAATTACGTTATTATTGTTGGAGGATGTAGCAAGATGACGAACGCAAAGATAACATATTTGTTAATTTCATGCAATTTTTCTTCTTGATTTTTCATTCTGAACGAAAAAAACTACTTTTGCAGCACGCAAAAACGTAGCGTTACGCCTTCGGGGTAATTTCAAGAGTATTAATTAGTAAACAGTTCAGCCAAGCAATGAAGGTGAACATTTCGGCTGTAGCGTACCTCAACGCTGCACCTTTTATATACGGGCTTCAGCGTTCTCCTTTCATCGAAAGCGTAGCGTTATCGCTGGATATTCCCGCCATTAGCGCCCAAAAGCTGCTGTCCGGAGAGGCTGACATTGCGCTCACGCCGGTAGCGGCCATCCCTCAACATTCCGACTTCAGCGTAGTGACCGACTACTGCATTGGCGCAACGGGCGAGGTGGCGTCGGTAGCCATTTTTGCCCGCGCGGCCATAGACCGCCTGCACACCATTTACTTGGATTCGCACTCGCGCACGTCGGCGGCGCTGGCGCAGCTGCTGGCGCGCGAGCACTGGCACATTTCCCCGCGCTTTGCGCCGCTCAAGCGCTACGACAGCGCCGCGGAGCTCGAGGAGGGAGCGGGGTACCTGCTGATTGGCGACAAGACGTTTGCCGCGCGCCGGCGCTTTACCCACGCCTACGACCTTGCGCAGGCGTGGATTGCCTACACCGGAAAGCCCTTTGTGTTTGCCGCATGGGTGGCTAAGCGGGGCGTTCCGCCGTCGGTTGTTGCCCAGCTAAACGACGCGCTACGGTCTGGCGTGAACCATATTGAGGAGGTGTGCAGCGAAGCGCAGCCCCGCTACCCCGAGGTGGACGTGACCGAATACCTTACGGGCAACATCAGCTATCCGCTTGACGCCGCAAAAAGAGCGGGAATGGAGGCGTTTTTGAGAATTAAGAATTGAGAATTAGGAATTAAGAATTTCTGCAATCAACAAAATTCAGAATTTCCATGGTAAACTACTATATCAAAGAAAGCAGCCGCGTTACCGGCAGCAACGACTTGGAGCAGCTCAACGAGCTGAGCTACGACGAGGTGCTATGGATAGACATGGTAACCCCCACGCCTGCGGAGCGGCGCATGGTGGAGGATTTTTTGAGCATCAACCTGCAAACCCAGCAGCAGGCGGAGGAGATAGAAAGCAGCTCGCGCTACTACGAAACCGAAAATACGCTCTACGCCAACACGTCGTTCCTGCTTGCCAACAGGGAGCATGAGCTTTCGTCGGAGCAGGTGTCGTTTATTTTGTGCGAGGGGGTGCTGGTTTCCATTCGCCCGCTTGGGTTAAAGGCTTTTAACGAAACAATCCGCCGCCTGTACGCCAACCATCGGCTTTTTCCCACCTGCTTCCACGTGATGGTATCCATCCTCGAAAGCCGCATTGACATTGACGCGGATATGCTCGAGGCGCTGGCAAAGGAGGTCTCCAACATCAACAAGCAGCCCTTTGAGGACAGGTCTGAGGTGCGCCTCGACAGCCAGCTGCTGCTGACCATCAACCGCCTGCAAGGCAACACCATGATGATGCGCGAAAGCATTATCGACAAGCAGCGCGTGGTGAGCAGCATCCTGAAAAGCGACCGCTTCCCGAGCGACACCACGCCAAAGCTCAGCATTATTATCAAGGACATCAACTCGCTCGTGAGCCACGCCGACTTTGCCTTTGAGCGGCTGGAGTTTCTGCAAAACACCGTGATGGGTCTCATCTCGCTGGAGCAAAACAAGGTGATAAAGATTTTTACGGTGGCAACGGTGATATTCATGCCGCCAACGCTCATCAGCAGCATTTACGGTATGAACTTTCACGCCATGCCGGAGGTTGCGTGGCGGTTTGGCTATCCATTTGCTATTTTGCTCATGATTTTGAGCGTAGGTATCACCCTGCTGTTCTTCAGGGTGCGGAAGCTGCTGTAGCTCGACGCGAAGGCCGGCTACTCCTGCAGGTAGGAGCTAAACCACTTGAACATTTCGGTTTGCCACACAACAGCGTTTTGCGGTTTGGATACAAAGTGCGTTTCGTCGGGGAAAAAGAGCAGCTTGCTGGGTATCCCCTGCAGCTGCGCCGCGCTGAACGCCTGCAAGCCTTCGGAGTAGGGCACGCGGTAGTCGTGCTCCCCAACGCTTATCAGGATGGGGGTTGTCCACCGGTGCACGAGCTTATGCGGCGATTTGTCGTAGGCGTTGATTAGCTTCGGCCTTTTGTCCCAGTAGGCGCCGCCTATGTCGTGGTTAACAAAAAACATTTCTTCAGTCGTGCCGTACATGCTTTCGAGGTTAAACATGCCGTTGTGCGCCGCCAGCGCCTTAAAGCGGTTGTTGTGCGTGCCCGCAAGGTAGTACACCGAGTACCCGCCGTAGCTGGCTCCCAGCGCGCCCAGCTTGGTAGCATCTACGTACTTTTCGGTTTTGAGCGCGTCGATGGCGGAGTAGTAGTCCTGAATATTTTGCCCTGCATAGTCGCCCGAAATTTGCGTCAGCCACGCCTTGCCGAACGTCGGCACGCCGCGCCGGTTGGGGGCAACGATGATGTACCCCTGCGCTGCCATGAGCTGCAGGTTCCACCTTAAGCTCCAAAACTGGCTCACGGCGTCCTGCGGCCCCCCCTGACAGTAAAGCAGGGCGGGGTATTTTTTTTCGGGGTCAAAGTTGGGCGGGAAGATAACCCACGTGAGCATTTGCTTCCAGTCGGTAGTTTTTATCCACCGCTCCTCCACCCTGCCAAGCGTCAGGTAGTCGTAGATATGCTGGTTGGTTGCCGTAATCTGCGCGCTGCTGCTGTCGGCAGCGTTAATGCGGAACAGCTCCGGCGCCATGCTCATGCTCATGCGCCGTCCCACGAGGGCGCCGCCCCGCGCCGTTACGTCGGTGTAGTCGTGCGCTCCGCGCGTGAGCTGCGTAAGCGCTCCCTGCTCCACGTCGGCCTGATACACCTGATACGTAGCGTTAACGCCGCTCACAAAGTACAGCGTGTGGTTGTTGCCCCAGCAAAAGGTGGTGGCGCTCTCTTCGATAGTTTTTGTTGCCTCCGCTACAAGTCCGGTTTCCAGCTCCATCACCATGAGGCGATTTTTGTCGCTTTCGTAGCCGGCGGTTTCCATGCTCAGCCACGCCAGCCGCAGCCCGTCGGGCGACACGAGGGGGTGGCGGTCGTAGCCTTGGTTGGCGGCGGTGAGGTTGGTGGTTGCGCCGGTTTCTGTGTTGTAGCAGTAGATATCGGAGTTGGTGCTCAGGGCGTACTCTTTTCCCCTCATTTTTTTGCTGGCGTAGTAAATGTTGCGCCCTTCGGCGTCCCAGCACACATCGCTGATGCTGAAGCCGGACGCCATGGGGGTATCCCACGCCTCGCCCTCGTTAATATCCTTTTCGCCCACCAGCGCGCCGTAGGAAAATCCCGACACAAAAACGTGGCGGTACGCGCCGTCGTCCCACGCATTCCAGTGGCGGTACATGAGGTCGTCAATAATGCGGACGTTGGCGTTGGGCAGCTGCGGGTAGCGCTCGGCAAGGGTTTTGCTCACCTGAACTTTTTTGACGTACAGCACCATGTTGTCCTTAGGCGAAAATTCAAACGCCTCAACGCCGCCCTTTACGTCGCTCAGCTGCTTTAGCGCGTGCGCCTCATCCGCCATGCTCACCTCCCAGATTTGCTCCGTGCCGCTCCGGTCGGAAATAAAGCGGATAGCCTTACCGTCTGCGCTCCAGCGCGGGTTGCTCTCCGAGCCCTGCTCGTTGGTGAGCTTTACGGGGCTGGCCTCGCCGGTTGACGGTACGAGGTAGAGGTTGGTTACGCCCTTGTTGTCCGGCAGGCTGTAGCGCCGCACACAGTACACCACCTGCTGGCCGTCGGGCGAGAGCTGCGGGTCGCTTACCTGCCCAAACTTCCACAAAATTTCGGGGGTTAGCACGCCGAGCCTTTTTTCCTCCGGCGTGAGCTGGTTGTCAATTTGTAAACCGCCGTTGGGCGCCGTATCGCCGCACGCCGAGAACGCCGCTAACGACATAGCGGCACAGTAAAGTTTAATACGCTGCATACTCTAATTGTTGAATTTGTCATTTAATAAGGAGCTTACTACACCTGTGTAAAGCTGTTAAAGTTGTTGATAATGCTGGCGGGATCGGAGAAGAACGCCGCGCCAAAAACAGCTATCAAAATGATTATCAAAATAACGTAAAGGATGGATGGTATCAAGCCTATCCACGCGCAAATTTTCCCTGCGTTCAGGTTGCTGAAGGAGCTTTCCGTATATCTGCCGGGGTTGGCGATGTACAGCTTGGTAGAAGAGCGCGCCACAATCAGCGCAACGATAGCGCATACGAGGCCGGGTATGCCGTAGCAAATGCACGACACGATGGAAAGAATGCCCAAAACAAGCACCAAGGTTGCGTTGGGAAGCGCTGTCTGTGCGTCGTAAAATTTTTGTTCCATAATCGTAAGTATTTTGTAAATAGATATTAGTTAGAATGTTACACAAATCCCCCCCCGCCTCTTTCTCCGCGCCGCACAAAGGTAGTAAAAAAGTTGACATATCCGAATTTTGCAGTTTCAAAAAAACTCACTACCTTTGCGCCCACTGTTTCATTAAAGCCCGGGTGGCGGAATTGGTAGACGCGCTGGTCTCAAACACCAGTGGTAGCAATATCGTGCCGGTTCGATCCCGGCCTCGGGTACGCTTCAGAGCAAAAGCCTAATTGATAGTTAAGTCAATTAGGCTTTTTTGTTTGAAGAAATAAACTTCGTGCTGGCCGCTTCCACCAAAATTCCTCACGACACATAGAAATCTATTGTCTTTATATAACTCCTAATTCACTTACGTTGCTATCAGTATGAGCAGCTGCGCCGAGAGTACCCTGAGAAACATGGTGAGCGGATATACGGTTGCATACCCCACCGATGGGAGGTCATTTCCCGCCGCGTCGTTCGCGTAGGCAAGCGCGGGCGGGTCTGTCATGGCGCCGGCAATCACGCCGCT
>JAITQP010000296.1 GCA_031288885.1 Prevotellaceae bacterium
ATGGCGGTGCTGTGGCTACGGTTTTTGAAGGAGATAGCGCGCTACGAAACGCCCCCCGAGGAGCTGCTGGAGGCCGAAGAGATAAAGCTGGCGATAGCCATCTGCGAGGAAGGCGCGTACACGAAGGCCGAACTGGCCATCTACGACCGCGACATTGACCAGGCCAGGTGTGACGCGAGCTACGCGGCGATGGAGAGAAAGCTTACCGAAAGGGACGCCGCACTTACCGAAAGGGACGTCGCACTTACCGAAAAGGACGCCGTTATTGCCGAAAAGGACGCTGCACTTACCGAAAAGGACGTTGCACTTACCGAAAAGGACGCTGCACTTACCGAAAAGGACGCCGTTATTGCCGAAAAAGACGCTGCACTTGCCCGAGCCCTCGCTGAGTTAGCCGCGCTGAAAAATAAGGGTTAATGGCGCAAGGCGTGGTTTGTAGGGGCGGGTTTCAAACCCGCCCTCCTTCCCGAAACCTCAAAAAAAATCCCCAAAAACATACAACTATTTCTTGAAAATCAACCATTTACAAACAACCGAAAAAACCCACAAAAAAATTCAAAAAAATTTGCCTGTTGAAAAAAAATTTTATACCTTTGCAGGCGAATTATTTACAAAACCATGCACCTAAACCGCAACAACATAAAATTAGCGGTAAATATTGCCACCGCCGCTACTACCCCAAACCGCCTTTTTAGCGCTATTTGGGGTGAACGTATTTGTTGTAGCGTGCTTGAGTGTATGTGTTCGCCCACACGCCTCGCGCAATTCCTAATTGTTCACTCCGTGTTTTTTTTAAAGGAGTTCACGAGTTCGGTTCGCTCGGTTCCTAATTCTCAATTCCTAATTGAAATAAGCACACACACACACACACACACACACACACACACACACACACACAGGAACAAGTAAATTACGCGCGCGCGTATATAGTAAATATTTTCCAAAAAACAACCACTACCGTTTCATGCTTTTTTGCATGGGGCGGTTTTTTTTGTGCGGTGAGCTCACCGGCACACAGCGAGCGCTTTCTCTAAAGGGGAGCGCTCGAGGCATTTTATTATTTATCAACCAAAAAAAACAAAAAAAATGAGAAAAAACATGACCTTTTTATGCGCTTTGCTGCTCGTTGGCGCGGCAAGCATGATGACCGCCGGAGCGCAAGCCAAGCCCACGCTGGCGGTATTTGTGGTGGGCAGCGACAACACGCTGGTGACCCCGCTTACCACGGCGCTGGGCAACAACCTGACTTCCAGCGGGCGGTACACGCTCACCTCCGTGAGCATCTCCGGCAAGCTCACGGAGCTACAGAACACCTACGCAGCCGGCGGCGGTAGCAGCATTAACCGAGATGCGCTGGCGACGTGGGGACGCGAAAAGGGCATATCGGCGATATGCTTGGTGGTGGATGACAAGAAGGGCAACGACCACCTTTTCTCAGCGCAGCTTATTGATACCAAAGACAGCAAGCTGGACGGGCGGGGTAGCTACGTGCGCACCAACGTTGCCGGCGGCGACGCTACGCGGGTGGCGCTGGCGCTGACCAAGCAGCTGGAAGGGCCTGGGCGCGTGGCGCGAGGAGACGCAGCGCAGCAGCAGCAGAAGTGGTTTGAGCCGGAAATGGTGCTTGTAGAAAAAGGCTCCTTCCAGATGGGGTGCGACGATAACAATTGCAGCTCCGACGGGCGTGAAAAACCTTTGCACACAGTAACGCTTACCAAAAACTTCTACATGGGGAAATTTGAGATAACTCGGGCGCAGTGGCTTGCAGTTATGGCGGGGCATTCGACCCTTGCCAACCTTGGCGGCTTTAAGGGTGACGACCAGCTACCCATTGAATCAGTTTCCTATGCAGACATTACCGGTGCAGATGGGTTTCTTGAGCGGCTAAACAAGCTGACGGGGAAGAGCTACCGGTTACCAACAGAGGCAGAGTGGGAGTATGCGGTGCGGGGGGGCCAACATAAAAGCCCGTACAAATACAGCGGCAGCGACAACGCGAGCGAAGTAGCGTGGTTCGGAGTTGGCTCAACGAGCGTAGTAGGTAGGAAAAAGCCCAACGCGCTCGGTATTTACGACATGTGCGGCAACGTATGGGAGGTGGTTGCAGATAAGCATGGGGCGTATAGCAGCGCAGCGCAGACTGACCCCACAGGGCCTACTACCGGCAATTACTACATACTTCGTGGCGGCGCCTATAGTAGTCCCGTTAGTACCGATTGTCGCCTTTATGTTCGCAGCACCTCTACCGGTACCCCCATTGACCGCCGCGACAACTACATTGGCTTTCGCGTGGCGTTGACTGCACAGTAGCCTTTCCCCCACTTCCCTCCAGCTTTAGCTGGGGGGTTATTCCCGGAAAACGCCTACGACGTTTCGTGGCGCGGCACGCCTTGCGCTATTGCGAGCGTAGCGAAGCAACCGGAGCGCAGCGGAGCTCAACGAAGTTAATCCAGCGCTACACGCCTCGCGTCATTGCGAGACCCGAACCCATATACGGGTAAAAAAGGAAAAAGACGAAGTGCTAATATATTATATTAAGTCCAATAAATTTTTACACAATCAACGTTCATAATATATTCATTTTCAGCAAAATAAAAGTAAATTTTGTGTAACTTTTAGGTGTATTCAATATAATATGTCTAAGCAATTTCGTCATTGTAAGGTGGCGCGGCTTGAAAAGCCGGATTTTCATAACCGCAGGTCAGCGACCTGCGGACAGCCAGCGCTCCTCCTCTTCCCCTGCCTGAAGCGAGCGAAGCGAGCTCGCGAACACCTTAAAATAAACAAGATGAGCAAAGGCAGGACTGCTAAGACTTTAAGACTTAAAAGTCCTGCCTTATCAGGCAGAGAGAGGAGGAGGGGATGCTCTCTCCGCAGGTCGCTGACCTGCGGTTATGAAAATTATATTAAGTCCAATAAATTTTTACACAATCAATGTTCATAATATGTTCATTTTCAGCAAAATACAAGTACATTTTGTGTAACTTTTAGGTGTATTCAATATAAGCCCTTTCAGGGCTTGTGAGAAAGGGAGAACTCTCTCCAAAAGGGGAAGGACGAAGTTTGTAATATGCTAATAATATGTCTAATGCAATTTCGTCATTGCGAGCGGAGCGAAGCAATCCAGAGAGACAACAATTACGCGCAGTCGGATTTTGTGAATTGCCCGTAGGACTTTAATGTTGTTTCCGTGCTATTAATCCCCTACGGGGAATTGAAAAAGACGATATTCTCATTTTCTATTGGTATTGTTCCCCTACGGGGAATAGGTGAGGGTAGGGGATAACGTTTATTTCGGGTTGTATAGGTTGTAAGTAAAGTTGCCGTGTCTCAAGAGACCTTATTATTCAACCTTATTTTCTCAACAAAACAACCTCAACAGCCAAACGAACGAAAAAACAACATTAGACGTTTGATATATTATCATCATAATTAATTAAGGAAAAGAGATTTATTTACAAAAACTTTTAAATAGAAGCCATGTCAGACAAAAAACTGTTTACTGAATTTCCGCCGGTTTCGACCGAGCAATGGGAGGAGGTGATTACAAAAGACCTCAAAGGTGCGGACTATAATAAGAAGCTGGTTTGGAAAACCGCCGAGGGCGTTGCCGTGCGCCCCTACTACCGCGCCGAAGACCTCCAAAGCGTAAAGCATGTGGGCGTTGATGTTGGCGCGTTTCCGTACGTGCGCGGCGCAAAGGGCAACAACAGCTGGCTGGTGCGGCAAACCTACTGCGCCTGCACCAACAGGGAAAACGCCAACGCGCAAGCCCTCGATGGGCTCATGAAAGGAGTAAATTCGGTGGGCTTTTGCTTTGAGGGCAAGCTCAATGACGCCGATTTGGAAATCCTGCTCAAGGGTATTTTCCTTGACGCTGTGGAGGTTAACTTTGTGGGCTGCACGTGTAGCGGCACAGGCCTCACCCAAAAGCTGACGGCTTACGCCAAAAAAGCCGGCGCCAAGCTCGACGAGGTGTCGGCCTCCATTGACGCAGACCCGCTGCGGGAGATGACCACCAAGGGTATCCTTGCCAACGACGCTTTTGACCGCCTGAAAAATGCCGTGCTCGCCGCCGCCGAGCTGAAGCGGCTGCGCAACGTGGGCGTGTCGGGGGCAGCTATTCACAACGCCGGAGGCACCGCCGTGCAGGAGCTGGCGTTTGCGCTGAGCATGGGCAACGAGTACCTTGCGCAGCTCACCGACCGTGGGCTTGCGGTGGACGAGGTGGCGCGCCGCCTGAAGTTTACCTTTGCCGTTGGCGCGAGCTACTTTATAGAGATTGCCAAGATACGCGCTGCCCGCATGCTGTGGGCAAACATTGTGAGCGCCTACAAGCCGGAGAAAGGCTGCGCGGAGCGGATGAAAATTCACGCCGTTACCAGCGCGTGGAACCAAACCGCCTACGACGCCTACGTGAACCTGCTGCGCGGAACTACCGAGGCAATGAGCGCTGCCATTGCCGGCGTGGACTCGCTGGAGGTGCTCCGCTTTGACAAGGCGTTCAAGAAGTCGAGCGAATTTTCCAACCGCATTGCCCGCAACGCGCAAATCCTACTTAAGGAGGAGGCACACTTTGACTGGGTGGTTGACCCCGCCGCCGGATCGTACTACATTGAAACGCTGACGCAGAGCATTGCGGAGGAGGCGTGGAAGCTCTTTAAGCAGGTGGAGGAAAAGGGCGGATACGTGGCAGCGTTCAAGGCCGGCTTTATTCAGGAGCAAATCAAGGCGTCGGCACAAAAGCACGACAGCAACATTGCTACCCGCCGCGAAATTCTGCTGGGCACCAACCAATACCCCAACTTTAACGAAGCATTGGATGAAGAGGTGCGCAGCGCGCTTGCCGCTAAGAAATCCACGTGCGCGTGTACGTGCAGCTGCAGCAGCGACCAGCCGGCGCAGGTGGGCGAGCCGCTGAAACCCTACCGCGGGGCGCAGGCCTTTGAGGAGCTGCGGCTCAAAACCGAGCGCAGCGGCAAGCG